>NZ_JALQCX010000110.1:0-3699 GCF_023241665.1 Pseudomonas morbosilactucae
ACCACCTGCACTACACCGCGCTGCCGGACTGGGCGCAGTCGCTGGGCATGGTGATGTCGCTGATCCTCCTGGCGCCAAGCTGGGGCGGCATGATCAACGGCATGATGACCCTCTCGGGGGCCTGGCATAAGTTGCGCAGCGACCCGATCCTGCGCTTCCTGGTGGTGTCCCTGGCGTTCTACGGCATGTCGACCTTCGAAGGTCCGATGATGGCAATCAAGACCGTCAACGCCCTTTCCCACTACACCGACTGGACCATCGGCCACGTACACGCCGGGGCCCTGGGCTGGGTTGCGATGATCTCCATCGGCGCCCTGTACCACATGATCCCGAAAGTCTTCGGTCGCGAGCAGATGCACAGCATTGGCCTGATCAACGCGCACTTCTGGCTCGCCACCATCGGCACCGTGCTCTACATCGCCTCGATGTGGGTCAACGGCATCGCCCAGGGCCTGATGTGGCGCGCAGTCAACGAAGACGGCACCTTGACCTACTCCTTCGTCGAAACCCTGGTGGCCAGCCACCCTGGCTTCATCGTGCGGCTGGTAGGCGGGGCCATCTTCCTCAGCGGCATGTTGCTGATGGCCTACAACACCTGGCGCACCGTACGTGCAGCCCAGCCTGCCGAAGTCGCCGCCGCGGCGCAGATGGCCTGAGGAGTCCGCCATGAAACACGAAGTAATCGAGAAAAACGTCGGCCTGTTGATGCTGCTGATGGTCTTCGCCGTCAGCATCGGCGGCCTGACCCAAATCGTCCCGCTGTTCTTCCAGGACGTCACCAACAAGCCGGTGGAAGGCATGAAGCCCTACACCGCGCTGCAACTGGAAGGCCGCGACATCTACATCCGCGAAGGCTGTGTCGGCTGTCACTCACAGATGATCCGTCCGTTCCGTGCTGAAACCGAGCGTTATGGCCACTACTCGGTGGCCGGTGAAAGCGTCTGGGATCACCCGTTCCTCTGGGGCTCCAAGCGTACCGGTCCGGACCTGGCCCGGGTCGGCGCGCGCTACTCCGATGACTGGCATCGCGCGCACTTGTACAACCCGCGCAACGTGGTGCCCGAGTCGAAGATGCCGGCCTATCCCTGGCTGGTCACCCAGGCCGTGGACAGCAGCCACACCGAGATCAAGCTGCGCACCATGCGCACCCTGGGCGTGCCTTACACCGACGACGACATCGCCGGCGCCACGGCCTCCCTCAAGGGCAAGACCGAAATGGACGCTCTGGTGGCCTACCTGCAAGTGCTTGGCACTGCCATCAAGAGCAAGAGGTGAGCCATGGCTTTTGCACTCGATAGCGGAATGATCCGCGGCCTGGGCACCCTGGTGGTGATGATCGCCTTTGTCGGCCTGTCGATCTGGGTCTTCAACGCCAAGCGCAACCCCGAGTTCGCCCAGGCACGCCTGCTGCCGTTCGCCGACGATCCCTTGCCGGACGCCACTGACAACCCACCTGATGACGCTCAATCCCAAGAGCCTGTGACAAGGAGCATTCGGCCATGACTACCTTCTGGAGTGCATGGATCTGCGTACTGACCATTGGCAGCCTGATCGGCCTGACCTGGCTGTTGATCGGGACCCGCAAAGGTGAAACCAAGGGCAGTGTCGACCAGACCATGGGCCACGCCTTCGACGGCATCGAGGAGTACGACAACCCGCTGCCACAGTGGTGGTTCATGCTGTTCGCCGGCACCCTGGTGTTCGCCGTGGGCTACCTGATCCTCTACCCTGGCCTGGGCAACTGGAAAGGCATCCTGCCGGGCTATGAGGACGGCTGGACCCAGACCAAGGAATGGGAAAAGGAAATGGCCAAGGCCGACACCAAGTTCGGCCCGATCTTCGCCAAATTTGCCGCCATGCCCGTGGAGGAAGTGGCCAAGGACTCACAAGCGCTGAAAATGGGCGGTCGCCTGTTCGCCTCCAACTGCTCGGTGTGCCACGGCTCGGATGCCAAGGGCGCATTCGGCTTCCCTAACCTGGCCGACAACATCTGGCGCTGGGGTGGCGATGCCGAAACCATCAAGACCACCATCCTTGGTGGGCGCATGGCGGCGATGCCCGCCTGGGGCGAAGTGCTCAAGGAAGACGGCGTGAAGAACGTGGCGGCGTATGTGCGTCATGAGTTGGCCGGCCTGCCCCTGCCTGAAGACAGCAACGCCGACCTGCAAGCCGGCCAACTGGCGTTCAGCACCACCTGCGTAGCCTGCCACGGCGCCAACGGCAAAGGCACCGCGATCATGGGCGCACCGGATCTGACCCAACCCGCCGGTTTCATCTACGGCACAGGCCTGGCGCAGTTGCAGCAGACCATTCGCCATGGTCGCCAAGGCCATATGCCGGCGCAGAACGAACTGCTCGGCAACGACAAAGTGCAACTGCTGGCGGCTTACGTGTACAGCCTCTCCCACACCAGCAATAACCCGCCTCAAGCTGAAAACCAGCCGTAAAAATCAACGGCAAGCTGTGAGTTTTCACTTGCAGCTTGCCGCTTGAAACGCCCCCTGCCTCTTTGCGACCAAGTGTCGCACCCCTTCCAAGGTACGCCTTTCCACTCATCGGATTCGGGTCTAAGCTCACCCCGAAGTGGACTGGCAACGGCCGGTCACAGGCCAACGGTAGCCGTTAAGTTCGAAGCTCAGGTTCGATGACAGACCGCAAAGGCTGGTATCTACCGGCTGTCGTGAGACTTACCGCCTGTCAGCTATTCGGCCTTCTTCCACACACCCGGTTACAACTAACCTGGACCCTCGTTTTTATCGTCCGCTGTGACATTTTCTGACAGGGCATTTTTGTCCCTACTCGGCACATGGAAAGGCCGCAGAACAAGCGCTGTAAAGCATTGACCCAGGTCATGGCGCGTTGCAATGACCCCCTGCTTTCTCCATACTTGCGGCCGAATTTTAATCCTAATAAAACATCAAAACCGTGGAACCTTAGAATGAGCACAGCAATCAGTCCGACTGCTTATAACTATAAGGTAGTCCGCCAGTTCGCCATCATGACGGTGGTCTGGGGGATCCTTGGCATGGGGCTTGGCGTCTTCATTGCCTCACAACTTGTGTGGCCTGAACTGAACTTCGATCTTCCCTGGACGACGTTCGGACGCCTTCGCCCACTGCACACCAACCTGGTGATTTTCGCCTTCGGTGGTTGTGCATTGTTCGCCACTTCCTACTATGTCGTGCAGCGAACCTGCCAGACGCGACTGATTTCCGACAGCCTCGCCGCCTTCACCTTCTGGGGTTGGCAAGCGGTGATCGTCGGCGCAATCGTCACCTTGCCGCTGGGTTACACCACCACCAAGGAATACGCAGAGCTGGAGTGGCCCCTGGCCATTTTGCTGGCCATTGTCTGGGTCACCTACGGCTTGGTGTTCTTCGGCACCATCGTCAAGCGCAAGACCAAGCACATCTATGTGGGCAACTGGTTCTACGGCGCCTTTATCGTGGTTACGGCGATGCTGCACATCGTCAACCACGCCTCCCTGCCGGTCAGTTTCTTCAAGTCTTACTCGGCGTACGCCGGTGCCACCGACGCCATGATCCAGTGGTGGTACGGCCACAACGCCGTGGGCTTCTTCCTGACCACCGGCTTCCTGGGGATGATGTATTACTTCGTGCCGAAACAGGCCGAACGTCCGATCTACTCCTATCGCCTGTCCATCGTGCACTTCTGGGCATTGATCACCCTGTACATCTG
>NZ_JALQCX010000111.1:0-520 GCF_023241665.1 Pseudomonas morbosilactucae
CGGAGAGGATCGCGGTCGGCAGTGGGATGCCTTCCTTGTCCTTTGGCGTCTCGCCCAGGCCCATCAGGGCGCCGGAAGCCACGCGCATGGGGCTATCAGCGATGCTCACGGCCACGTTCGCCAGGCGCCCGGCCAGCACGCCCAAGTCATTGCCGTGCAACTGGGGCACGACCAGGACGCGCGGAGCCGCCAGGTTCAACACCATGGCTTGGCGCTCTGCCAGGTACTCCGCCCAGGACTGCTGGACGGTGATGCCGGCAGTGGCCGCCATGACAAAGACGCGGCGCCCGTAGGTGTTGTTGATGGTCACGGCCGCGTCATGCATGGCTGACAGTTCGGAGCCGGTGGTGACCGGTTTGGTGATGACCACCGCTTCGACTGAAAAGCCCTGTTGCTGGGCCTTCTCCAGGGCGTTGGTCCAGTCGCCGTCTGCAGCAAGCGGCGCAGCCACGCACGCCCAGCGATCACCGCCGTTCTGGCGTGCGGCCTTGACCTGACTTTTCAGGTCGCTGTCCGGAAC
>NZ_JALQCX010000112.1:0-586 GCF_023241665.1 Pseudomonas morbosilactucae
CGGAGAGGATCGCGGTCGGCAGGGGGATGCCTTCCTTGTCCTTTGGCGTCTCGCCCAGGCCCATCAGGGCGCCGGAAGCCACGCGCATGGGGCTATCAGCGATGCTCACGGCCACGTTCGCCAGGCGCCCGGCCAGCACGCCCAGGTCATTGCCGTGCAACTGAGGCACGACCAGGACACGCGGCGCCGCCAGGTTCAACACCATGGCTTGGCGCTCTGCCAGGTACTCCGGCCAGGACTGCTGGACGGTGATGCCGGCAGTGGCCGCCATGACGAACACGCGGCGCCCGTAGGTGTTGTTGATGGTCACGGCCGCGTCATGCATGGCCGACAGTTCGGCGCCGGTGGTGACCGGTTTGGTGATGACCACCGCTTCGACTGAAAAGCCCTGTTGCTGGGCCTTCTCCAGGGCGTTGGTCCAGTCGCCGTCTGCAGCAAGCGGCGCAGCCACGCACGCCCAGCGATCACCGCCGTTCTGGCGTGCGGCCTTGACCTGGGTTTTCAGGTCGTGTCCGGAACTGCCCAGCATTACGTCCAGGTCGCCTGTCGGTGTTCAAAGAAAGCAGTTGGCCGACGTTTTTTAGCG
>NZ_JALQCX010000113.1:0-620 GCF_023241665.1 Pseudomonas morbosilactucae
GTTGGTTCCCCTGGCCCTGGCCGATCCCACTTTGAAACGGCGTCACCGCCAGGCAGGCCGGGGCTTCCCCCATCTGGCCCGCCAGAGCGGCACGGCCGGCGGCGATCGCGCTTTCTGCAGCAGCACCGACTGGCCCCGGGTTGGTGCTGGTCATTCCGTCCAATCCAGTCAGGCGCTGGGCTGTGCTGGCCAGCTCACCGCCGGCCAGCTCCTGGGCTGCTGACAGCTCGCCCATCCATTGCGTCGCCTGCTCAGGCCAGCGCATGGTCACCGGTGCCCAGGTGTTCACTGTTCACCGTCCCATGTCACGGCCGCCAGTGCGTCCATGTCGGCGTTGGCCAGCGCTTCGTCCAGCTTCTGTTTGAGCCCGTTGGCCTTCTGCAGCAACTGCAGCTTGTACAGGGTGAAGTCGTCCCCCACTTGGCGCAGCTGCGCAGCGGTGTGCGGTCGAAAGTCCTTTACGCCTTCCGCGTCACGGCAGGCATAGAGGCTATCTAGTCCGGCCAAAATGACGCCGGTCAGATTCAGTTGGTCATCCAGTTGGCTGCCGTACTGGTGAGCGGTGCCCAGGGCTTCGGACCAGAACCCAGCGGTGATTGCGGTTTCGCAGGCGTAGTTGA
>NZ_JALQCX010000114.1:0-597 GCF_023241665.1 Pseudomonas morbosilactucae
ACTACACCGACAGCGCCGGCGCGAAGCACTACAGCGTGGCCCTGGCCGATTTGCCGACCTCGGCCACGGTCACTGATCGCCGGTCGGTGGAGGCCATCGCCGGGCCGCTGGTGACGCACTTCGCCGCCCGGATCGGCGACTACCCGGGGTTACGAGCACGGGCCACCACGAAGGAAGACGTGGAGCTGGAGAACCTGCCGAATGCCAAGAGTGACGACGAGAACACCGACAGCAGCGTGATCCTTGCCACCACCAAGGCGGTGAAGTCGGCCACGTCGACGATTTGGAACGCCATCGCCAAGATCGTGGTAGGTGACACGGTGGTGGGCAAAGCGGCCAGGCTGGCCACGGCGCGCATTTTCACCCTGACCGGTGCGGTGAATGGCTCGGTGAGCTTTGACGGTACGAATAACGTCACCATCGCCACCACAGCCAGCCAGGCCACGGAGACAGTGGCTGGCGGCGCGAAGGTGGCCACACAGCTCCAAACCGACACTGGGACCGACGACACCGCGTTTATCAGCGCCAAGAAGCTCCGATGGGGGTTCGCCGCCACCTTCGGAACAACCGGGTTTGTAGCCCTGCCGTCCTGGTTGG
>NZ_JALQCX010000115.1:0-582 GCF_023241665.1 Pseudomonas morbosilactucae
GCGCAAAGCACTACAGCGTGGCCCTGGCCGATTTGCCGACCTCGGCCACCGTCACTGATCGCCGGTCGGTGGAGGCCATCGCCGGGCCGCTGGTGACGCACTTCGCCGCCCGGATCGGCGACTACCCGGGGTTACGAGCACGGGCCACTACGAAGGAAGACGTGGAGCTGGAGAACCTGCCGAATGCAAAGAGTGACGACGAGAACTCCGACAGCAGCGTGATCCTTGCCACCACCAAGGCGGTGAAGTCGGCCACGTCGACGATTTGGAACGCCATCGCCAAGATCGTGGTAGGTGACACGGTGGTGGGCAAGGCGGCAAAGCTGGCCACCGCGCGCATTCTCACCCTGACCGGTGCTGTGAATGGCTCGGTGAGCTTTGACGGTGCGAACAACGTCACCATCGCCACCACGGCCAGCCAGGCCACGGAAACAGTGGCCGGCGGCGCGAAGGTGGCCACACAGCTCCAAACCGACACCGGGACCGACGACACCGCGTTTATCAGCGCCAAGAAGCTCCGGTGGGGGTTCGCCGCCACTTTCGGAACAACCGGGTTTGTGGCCCTGCCGTCCTGGTTGGGCG
>NZ_JALQCX010000116.1:0-501 GCF_023241665.1 Pseudomonas morbosilactucae
ATTTTAGAAGCAAAAGAAACAGTAGTTCTTACTTTTTTCAGTCCGGCTTTGAATTTCTCAGCATCGAACCAAGTATAAGCAGGGTTTGCACCATACACCAATAAAGTATTCACGATTCCTGCATTCATGTCTTCCACCAATCTCACAAAATCAGCATCCACACCGGCACGCTGATGATTCAGCACACCCCAGTTGATGGTAGTTCCACCGGCACCAATGGCATTGTTGATGGCGTTCACAATGATCTGAACATTCACATCATTGCTTCCTGCTACCACCAATGCAGCACCTTTATTTTCATTCAGCGCTTTTCGCAGCTTTTTCAATACCCGCTTTCAGTTTTGCATCACTGATACCTGTAACAGCTTGTCCATTTACTGCACTCAATAAAGCAGCAGCAATAGCACCTGTTTCAGATGGGCGGTGTAAATATTTTTCATCCGCATTAGAACCGGTCAGAGAAGCTACAGATTCAAAATGAATGTGCTTGCTCATGCTTGG
>NZ_JALQCX010000117.1:0-509 GCF_023241665.1 Pseudomonas morbosilactucae
ATTACTGGTAAAATCTGTGTTCTTTTAAGTGCGAGATCACCTGCTTTGTCATAAGTCATCTGTAATCCCAACGTGTAATAACTATTGCTTTGCTCGTTGATTGATTTTTTTATACTCAACTCCAATCGCTCTTGTTTGAAAAGGAACCGAAATACTTCCCCACTGATTTCTATAAACAGAACTAACTCTAATATCTCCATTAAATATTCCCGATAAAGCCGGATTGCGCAACATGGGCATTTCATAGAACTGTGAAAATGAAAAGTCCTGCGATAATAACAATTGCGGAGAACAAAATAATATGATTACTAAGATTTTTCTCATAGGGTATCATTTGACTAATGTAATATTCCCTTTGTATGTATAGGTTGTATTATTTTCACAAATCACTTCGCAGGTATATACATATACATCGGGAGATGCTTTTACACCTTTTATAAGGCCATTCCAGCCCTGAGATTTATCATTCGGCTGGAAATTCGATTTTTCAAATACCACACCTCCCCATC
>NZ_JALQCX010000012.1:0-44412 GCF_023241665.1 Pseudomonas morbosilactucae
AAAAACCTTCTGGTGCTCAAGGCCCAGGACACGATCCAGGGCAGCCGGATCGAGTGGGACGCCGGCTGGACCGACATTGCCCAGGCCTTCTTGACGATCAAGCGCGGCACCACCGGCAGCGGCCAAGTCACCTACAGCGCTTCGCGCACCGACGCCACCGGCCACGCCGATATCGCGTGGGCAATCATGCACGCACTGCATAACGAACCTTTGAACACCAACAAGCGGCGCCGTAGCCGCTACGTCACGAGTGGAAACAATGCCCAAGCCTCGACACAAAAAACGCCCGGTAGTCCAGCAGGCGCGACAGCAACAGCCCATGCGGGCGTTTACGTTCGGCGAGCCCGAGCAGGTGTTGTCGGGCAACATCGGCGAGTACCTGGGGGTGTTCCTCAGCGACGACGGCGAGATCTACAAGCCGCCGGTGTCGCGTGCGGGCCTGGCGAAGCTACTGCGCGCCAACGCGCACCACGGCGCCATTCCAAAGTTCAAGCGCAACTTGCTGTTGCGTGAACTCATCCCTTCGGCCGGCTGCAGCGCGCAGACGATGGGCTGCGCGGGCCTGGACTACATGGTGTTTGGCGAAGCCTTCTTCTACCGCGACACCAACGCCTTTGGCCAAGTCCTGGAGCTGCAGCACCTGGCGGCAATCAATATGCGAGTAAAGGTCGATGGCGGCTTCCGGATGCTGTTGCCCGAAAACAAATTCATGGACTTTGACCAGGACGAGATCGAGCACGTCCTGGACTACGACGTGGAACAGAACATCTATGGCGTGCCCGACTACCTGGGCGGCATGCAAGCACTGCTACTCAATGAAGCCGCGACCCTGTTCCGCCGGCGCTACTACAGCAACGGCGCCCACGCCGGTTACATCTTCTACACCAACGACCCGGACCTGACCGAAGAGGACGAGGACAACCTGCGTGCGCAGATAAGTTCCAGCAAGGGTGTAGGCAACTTTCGGTCGATGTTCGTCAACATCCCCAATGGCAAGGAGAACGCCATTCAGATCATCCCCGTGGGGGACTTCCAGGCGAAAGACGAGCTGGAGAAGGTCAAGAACATCACGCGCAACGACGTGATTGCCGCGTGGCGAATGAACCCGGCACTGGCCGGGATCATCCCGGAAAACAGCGGTGGCTTTGGCGATATCGAAAAGATCGATCGGGTGTACACCAGCAACGAGATCAGGCCGATCTGTCAGCTGTTCAACCAGGTCAATGACACGTTGAGAGAGGATCGCCGGATTGCCTGGAGAGAGATATCAGCGGCAGAGCCGCTCAGTGGGTGAAAATCCGCGAAAGAGTAAATATCTGCATCATGGGATAGCATGATGGCAATTTGGTGCGCCCTGGGGAGGGATACATGCGTGTAACTTGTAAATGTGGTCATAAGGGCAGGATCGCGTCCCGTGAGGCGCTATCGACAGACTTCGCAAAGCTCTATTGCCAATGCCTCGACGCCATGTGCGGGCACACCTGGGTTGCCAATCTAACGTTTTCACACACGCTAAGTCCGTCGGCTCAGACCTTCGACAGGATGCTGTTTGATCGTCTGAGAGACATGCCCAGAGCTCAACAGCGAGAGCTGTTCGAAAAGCTTGGGGCTCAGGCCGTCGCATGATGCAAGCCGCCGACTGGGTTAAGCCGGCGGCATCCGAATCAGTCGTCCTCGAATTGTTCCGGATGAGCCCCTAATGCTTCAGTCAGCTTGCGCAGATGATCTTGGTCCCGCTTGCTCAACCGACGATAAAACTCAATCAGGTGCCGTTCGAGATGCGACAGCTCACCCCACGCAGATGCAGATATTTCAACGGTACCGACATCGGCGTTCATGCGATCCAACATGCTTACTACTCCATACAGTGCATTGCTGAATCGACTGTATTGGGGCAGAGGGTGCCAACCGGGAATAGATACGCTGAACTACTTCGCTCTCTCTTCAGCCGCTGCCGCATCAGACAGTGCTTTCAGGTAGCGGCGAATAGCCCGCTGATCCTCCTCGGGAAGACTTCTGTACTGCTTGATCACTACATCCTCAACTTGGCTCAACGAGTCGGCGCCAAGCGTAGTTCGGACCCCAGTCAGTATGTAGGGAACATCAAAACCGAATTCGGCCGCGCATCTGCTCAGGTAGGACGCGGTAGCGTCACTTGCTCCCGACTCCCAGTTCGCCTGTGTCCGTTTGGCAATCCCGAGAGATTCAGCGACCTGAATTTGCGTCAGTCCACATCGTTTTCGCTCCTCTTGCAGCCGAGAGCCTATTTCTTCAGAAAGATGCACTTTTTTTCATCCTTAGTATTTACAAGTGCACCTAGGTGCATCATTGTGCATCTCACACCACATGAAATTGCACGGATCTGCACTATGCCCAACTCAAGCATCACCGAGCAAGCTCGCCAGGACGCGCGTGAAGCGCTGGAAAAGCGAGGACAGTCAGCCAAGGATTTTGCTGTTCAACATCAACTGAACCCCAGCACCGTATATGCAGTGCTGAGTGGCCAAAGCCAGTGTCGTCGCGGAGAGGCACATCGCGCCGCCGTGTTGCTCGGTATCAAAGACGGCGTGATCGCACAGTAATGGCCAGCTCACTGAGGGAACAGCAGAAGATGAAAATTCCAGTTCTAAAAACACGTCGCGAAGTGGTTAGCGCGATCATCTGCAGCTATCCAGGTGGTCGCGAATGTGCAGCTGCACGGATCGGCCTGCCGTTGAAGAAGTTCGACAACCACGCCTATGAAAACAACAACTGCCGGCCACTGACCGACGTACAGATCCACCAACTGGAGCTTGAAACAGGCACCCAGCACTTCGCCAACTACGTGGCCAAGATGTACGGCGGCATGTTTGTCCCCGTGGCAGAGCCGGATCATTTGGATAACGTCGAGATGTATACGCGCTCTATGCAGGCTTCGGCGAAGCAGGGCACGGTCGACCAGATCATTGCCCAGGCGCTTGAAGACGGTTTGATCACTGCAGACGAGTCGGAACTGATCCTCAACGCCCATACCCTGCACATGGCAGCACGCACCGCCGAAGTCTACGCGGCCATCGATCTTTACCGCGCAAAGTCGGAGAAAGCCCAATGACCTGCATGAACGACGCGAAGGAGTACCAGGAAGTGTTGAAAACTGTCGCCTTGTCGTTCTTAGAGCGCCATCAGTGCGAACACCTTGGCGATGATCAACAGTTGTTCAGTCGCACAGTGCAGCACCTTGTGGCGACCTACGACGTGCAGCTTCAAAACGCCGAGCGCATTGTTCACCTGGCCGGCAGCGAAATGATCGCCGTTCGCGACCGGCAGCGCCTGGATGTGGCTACCAGCACATCAACATACTCAGTCATCGTCGATCCGCTAACCGGTGCTGCATGGGTCGTTCCTGTCAGCTTGATAGTTGAACGCATCCTCAACGGTCCAGACGTTGATCGTTATCGCTTAGCCAACTCGTAACACCACCAAACCCCACACTTATCCCTTGCCCCATACCCCGTGGGTTTGGGTGAGCTGCGCCCGAAATTGAGGTTTCAAGATGGGAAACGCCGTAATTCTGACCGCCCAACTGCCACCTGCGGAAGCCGAAGCACTACTGGCTTCCATGCGTGAACAGTACCGCTTGAGCCTCAATGAACACTGGTACGCCGACCAATTCCGCCGTGTTGCGGACGGTATGCGCCACGGCGCGATTCTCGCTCATGTCCCCGCAATGGCTGCGCAAAAACGCCTTATGGCAGCTCTGTCCCACAGCCTCAAAGCAGTGAAGTAACCCATGAAAGAAGAACTCCGCCACGACGTGCTGCAGCGTCTGCAGTCCGACTTCGGGCTCAAGCACCGTACGGGCACCGACTACATGCGCGGCGGCACCTGCCCCAAGTGTAAAAAGAAAGAGCTGTATTCCAGGTTTGACACGCCATGGATGGTGATCTGTGGTCGTCCTGAAAAGTGCGGCCACACCCTGCACGTTAAAGAGCTGTATGACGACCTGTTCGAAGACTGGAGCAAGCGTGCACCCGCGACAGACCAGCATCCAAACGCTACTGCGCGTGCCTACCTGGAGTTCGCTCGGGGTTTTCGGTTTGAGCTGATCCAGGGTTGGTTCACACAGGAAAGTTACTACTCAGCCGAACACAACGCCGGCAGCGCCACTGTGCGTTTTGCCTTGGAGAAAGGAGGGTGGTGGGAGCGGCTGATCGATCAGCCACACCGTTTCGGCAAGATGAAGGCCCGCTTCAAATCCAAGGACAGCTATCGCGGCGTTTGGTGGTGCCCGCCATGCGTCGATCTGCTTGAGGCCAAGGAGATCTGGATAGTCGAAGGGATCTTCGACGCCATCGCCCTGGTGCACAACGACATCGCGGCCGTATCGGCAATGTCTTCTAACGCGTTTCCTGGTGATTCGCTCAAGTCGTTGGTTCAGATCCGTGAGGGAGGGAAGCTGCCCAAGTTGGTTTGGGCCCTTGATAACGAACCCAGCGCCAACGCATACACCAGACGCTGGGTGCGTGAGGCCCGTGCCCTGGGCTTCGTTTGCGAGTCAGCACAGATCCCGCAACGCGACGGCCGCAAGGCTGACTGGAACGATCTCCATCAACGCTGGAGCTTTATCAAGGACGACACCAAGCGTGCCGACCAGATCGCCACCGACCTCAAGCAAGCCCGCCACCAGGGCGCTCTGCTGCTGGCAGAGAGCGCGGCGGAAAAGGCATTGCTCATGTACGACTGGAACAAGCGTGGTGAGTTTCACCTGGGCTTTGGGAGCCGCTTGTACTGGTTCAAGTTGGATATGGAGAAATTCAACCGGGCCATGTCCGACATCGAGGACAGCGAGAATCACGACGATCAGTTACTGAACCAGGCGCAGCAGCGTGAAAAGGCGCTACAGCAGTCCGGCAGTGTCGTAGAGATTGCCAACTGCTACCCGCAGGCCTTGTATTTCCAGCGCAACGAGGTGACGGATGAGTCCTGGTACTACCTGCGCGTTGACTTCCCCCACGACTCCGAAAGCGTGAAAAACACCTTCACCAGCGGCCAGTTGTCGGCCGCTAGTGAATTCAAAAAACGGCTGCTTGGAATGGCGGCAGGCGCAATGTTTACCGGCAGTGGCCAGCAGCTCGACAAGCTGATGAAGGATCAGCTATTCGGCATCAAAACCGTATCGACGATCGACTATGTGGGTTACAGCAAGGAATACGCTTGCTATGTCTACGGCGATATCGCGATCAAAGACGGCACCACTTACAAGGTCAACAGCGAAGACTATTTCGAGTTTGGCAAGCTGCGTCTGAAAACACTGCAGAAGGGCGTCCCCATCAAACTGCAGCGCGAAGCCAAGGGCTTTGACGAGAAGTGGGTGCAGTTGCTGTGGACCTGCTTTGGCGCCCAGGGCTTCGTCGCGCTGGTGTTCTTCTTCGGCTCGCTGTTCTGCGAACAGATCCGCGCCCGCTATCAGTCTTTCCCTTTCCTGGAGGCCACCGGAGAAGCCGGCGCCGGCAAAACGACCCTGCTTAACCTCCTATGGAAACTACTCGGCGAGAAGGTTATGAAGGGTTCGACCCTATGAAATCTACTAAGGCCGGGCGTTCTCGCCTGATGGGCCAGGTATCCGGCATGCCTGTTGTGTTCCTGGAAGCCGATCGCCATAGCGATGACCGGGCGCACGCTAGAACCTTCGAATGGGACGAGCTGAAAGACTTCTACGGCGGCGGCACCTTGGCCACGAAAGGCGTCAAGACGGCCGGTAACGAGACTTACGAGCCTCCATTCAGGGGAACGATCGCTATCAGCCAAAACGCGGCTGTGGTCGCGCATGAAGCGATCATGACGCGCATCGTAAAGCTGCACTTTGTACGCCCGACCGTCACACCGGAAAGTCGTGCAGCCGCAGATCAGCTCAACGCACTGGACGGTGGCACCTTGAGCCACTTCCTGTTGCGGGCGGTGGGCAAAGAGTCCGCGGTGCTTGAGTTGTTCGCCCAGCGCATGCCCGAACATGAAGCAAAGCTTCGTCGTCTGCATTCCCATTGCTTCGCCTGCAGCACCGCCTATATCAGCGAGCATGGTAACTGCAGCAGTTGCGGCTATGACTTGCGCGGGTACATCCGTGTCGAGCGGATCAGCAAGAACCACGCGCAATTGCTCTCACTGTTGGATGCGCTGCGCTTGGTCCTGAAATTAAGTGATCCCCAGGTCGCCGCCACTCAGCGACAGATCGTGCGGATGGCCATCGAGCGACAGGCTTCGATCAGCTCTGACCATGCGGCCGTAGCCGAGTTTTGGGAGGTTTACGACTACCTCGAATCCCTGAGCGAAGACCCGGTGGTGGACCACAGCAGCGATCCCACCATGATCGCTATCAATCTCAATGAGTTCTGTGAGCGCGCCGCCGAACACAAACAGAAGTTGGCCGACGTGGCCATGTTGCGTGATCTGCTCAAAGAGTCGCGTTCCCACAAATTCCTCGATAGCAACAAGGCCGTGCATAGCGCCGTCCGCGTTGCGTTCAACAACCGGAATCCCTGTTCACAACCCCGGCCAACGACAGTGAAGTGCTGGGTATTCAAGGCGTAAAGGAGAGCAAGACCGATGCAGATCCAGGTGTTTATGGGCAATGCCGGCGACGGCAAAACAAGCAAGCTGCAGTCCGTTCAGGACCGTTTGGACTTCGCGGGTGAAAGTGCACCAATTATTCAGGCCGGCGCTTATGGGGAGGAGGGGCTGCTAGAGATTTTGGAAGTTCGGGCAGCAGGTGGCCAGCGCGAGATCCTGGTGGACGACTGCAGCAGGAAGCAAATTTTGAAGGTGTTGGAGTGGCAATCATGTGTCGAACATGAACCCACTTATGACGGCCTGGTGATCCACCTGGCCCGTAAGGACTGACCTTGTAAGAAGCAGTGCCGAGGAGTTGCAGCTCCTCGACACCTAACCACTACTGAGGGCAATACCATGCAAGCACAGAACCTAAGCAGCAGCGGAGCGAAGGCTACCACACCGGCACGGCACCTAGTGGCCACCGCGATCATTGGCGCGGCCGTCATTGGTTACCTGGTGCATAAAACCCCTGAATCACGAACGCGTCTTGAAAGCCTCAGCCAGATGGCCAGCACCCTGGGCGAGCTGAGCGAAACAGACGCCGAAGTAATCGCCCAGTTGCTCGCTACCCCCGCAACACGGGGTGGGCCGCGCAATGTCTAACAGTCCTGCAGCAAGGCCTGTACGGCGCTTTCCATGGAACATTGACCACACCAGTTTGTGTGACCAATGCGGCAAGTGGCGAGCCCAGGGCAACCATCTGAAATGCAGCCAGCGGCGCCAACTGCTGAATGCCCATCTACGCAACAAGAAGCCCACGCCATAAGCCGCGTCCACCAGAAGATGCGCATCTAGATACTTGGCCCGGAAACGGGCCTTTTTGTTTCCGATCGTCAGACTGTCGATACAAGTGCACAGCGTTAGGGGTTTACATGAGTGGGGTCGAAGCTCGCGGCAATTCCGTGAGAATCTATTTTCAGTACAACGGAGAAAAGTGCCGGGAATCAATCCCAGGAGGCAACACACCGGCAATCGTTGCCCAGGCAAGGCGCTTGGTCGACATCATTGATTACGAGATCCAGACCGGCACGTTTGATTACGCACGACACTTCCCCAACTCGGCCAAGCTGGTCGAAAACACCTTTGGCCATTACCTGGACCTTTGGTTAAAGATCAAAGCCAACAGCGTGGCTGCATCGACCTATCGGGGTTACGCAAATAAGGCGGAGGTGCATGTGAGACCGCGCTGGGGGAGGGCGCAGATCAACAAGATTGATCACTTGGATCTGCAGGAGTGGATCCAGGGGCCTCTGTCTAAGACTCTCAAAAACAAGACCATCCGCGACATCATCAGCAATGTGCGGCAGGTGTTCAGGTTGTACCGCACTAGGATGAAAGTCGCGCACGACCCTACCGAGGGCCTAATGGTCCGTCTGCCTGATCCCGAGGCACCCGATCCATTCACCAGGGCGGAGATCAAACAGATCCTCGAAACACCGACCAGCCGCACGCAAGAGCTGCTGATGGTTCAGTTCATGATGTGGGCCGGGCCCCGGGTATCCGAGACCATCGCCCTGGCTTGGGAGGATGTCGACCTGGAGCAGGGCACTGTGACCTTCCGTAGGTCCAAGGTGCGCGGTGCATACCGGGTGACGAAGACCCGTCGATCAACACGCAAGGTTCGCCTACTTGCACCCGCCTGGAATGCACTGCAGAAGATCGATGCACTGAATCGGAAAAGGAAGGCTGAAACGGTCGACATCGTGGAACGGGACAACAAGACGGTGCGGCAACACAAACTGCACTTTGTCTTCTTGAACACCAAAAACGGCCAGCCTCACGTCAACGACTTTGTGGTGCGTGACAGGTTCTTCAAGGCTCACCTGCTCGCGGCCGGTGTTCGCTATCGCGGGCCTGGCCAATGCCGGCACACTTACGCTAGCCAGTTGCTGACCACCGGTGTAGCGTCGATCGACTGGATAGCCGAGCAGATGGGGCATACCAATGGCAACATGATCCGCCAGCACTACGGGACTTGGATCAATGAAGATGGGCCGGACGTGGTGGGGATGCTGAAATTGGCGTTAAAGTTATAAAAAGTTAATCAGCGAAGAAACAACTCGCGAGGTGTTGGCCGTAGCACCCCACAGAGCACTATTTCAGGGCGTAAAAAAGGCCCCCGCAGCATGCGGGAGCCTTTTGTCACTGAAAGCAACAATCGTATTACGGATATGCTATATGGCATCTATTGAATAACTTTTGGAAAGCTAAGCCTTCTTCGATCATTCAAAATTAGACTATAGCTGCAGCTTTTTAGCCCTCAGGTTACGATTTTAACCTGGCATTTAAATTTAACTAAAAAGCCGAATTAATAAATTTTATGACATGACCGCTAAAAAAACCTAAAAGCGAGCATGTTCAAATTCTTTAGCGCATCTAACTAGCCCCGCTGCAAGTCATGAACAAAATGCAGCAGGAGCACGTTTGGTAACGCTAGCCGACTAACCTATAAAAAAGTCTGCCGCGTTATGTCGCCTTACTCATCGTCAAGAAGGGAGGCCGTAATCCCCAAGTAAGCGGCCAAGCGAAGACGAACATCAGAAAGAATCGCCGGGTCGGTGATCTTACCGACAAGCGTTGCACCCCGCTCCACGAGATCCACCGAGTTAGTCTGTGTCAATACAATCGTTCCATCAATGCCAGCATCGTTTTGCGCGATATCGAGCACAGGGAACAGTCGCATAATTTTTCCAGAGCCATGCGTAATAGGCATGATCATCACTGTGCGACTAACAGCATTTACAGCTTGGGCTGAAATCACCATCCACGGACGATAATTTGCCGTTTCTGAGCCCATTACCGGGTTGAGGTTAACCTTCACCAAATCACCAGGTTCCAGTTGCTCACGTACTGCGTGTGTAATTTTTTGTGTCGTACTCATCTTTTATAATCTCCGCGCCTACTCTTGGGCCAGGCAATTGATCTTCGAAAATGTCCTCGAAATCCTCTAACAACCAGGCAAGGTCAAATTCGCGCCTTCCCGTACGTCGAGGTTTTAAAGGTTTTATTGTTAAAATGCCGTTATCGGCAGTCATTTCTATTTCAGTCCCTACATTGAGTTGCACCTCCTTAAGGATAATTGAGGGAATAACAACGCCTGCGCTGTTTCCTACTCGCCTGATCGTTGTGATCATTTTAATAAGCCTCTCTAAAAATTTAAGCTGGGCTGACAAATGTTCCCGCGAGAACATTTTCGCTCAGCGATTCGCGTATGACTTACGCGATAACACACGGTAAATACACACGTGTGGATTGGGGTCAGCCTGCAAAACAGGAATATCGTTAGCCACAAACTCCCCAGAGCTACGACACTTACTCCCACCTTCGAGCAAAGCTCATTGGTGCACTTCCTGTGCTTACTATGGTCAACTTCCTGTAAATAAGGTGTGCTGCATGACCAACCACTAACATTCAGGGCTCATCCAAGCCCTTCAGGCATTCACCTGTCGCACCGTCCTGGCACGTACTGCGCTCCTAGTTTTACCATTTATAAAAATCTACAAACTCGCTCCAGTCATCCTGACCTTCAAGCAATCGGCCTGACATGCTTTCCTTGAACGTGGTAACACTGTATCACTTCGTTGTCACAATGTAAAACATTTCGTGGCCACAACGTAATACACGGATCCACTACTCCCTCCATCACGGGGCGCACACAGAGCTGATCCGGAAACGTGGAGCACCCCGTTTAGTCCCAGATCTGTCCCATATCGTCTTTTTTCAGACGCCAGAAACCACAAACCCCCGACTTTCTCTAGGAAAATCAGGGGTTTGCGTTTTTCAAATATGGCGGTGAAGGAGGGATTCGAACCCTCGATACAGTTTCCTGTATACACACTTTCCAGGCGTGCTCCTTAAGCCTCTCGGACACCTCACCGTATCTCGTCAAACCTATTCAGTCTGTCGAGGCGCGCTAATGTAGTCGAAGTTCCTTTTGATGGCAAAGGTTTTTTTCAGAATTTTCATGCGCTTAAGGGATTTATTGATTTGGCGCCCGGCAGGTGAGGGGGCGGGGCAGGGCAAACCCGCCAATCTTCGGCCTTGAAACCGTCTATATAGAGAAGGCAATCACGGTGCGCCGTGGCTGGGCGTGCGGGTCGGGCGGTAAAAGCCTGACTCACCAGTCAGTCACCGCGCTTTACCTGATCTACGGCGCTGGGTAACGTCTGCTCCACTTCAATACAAGGAATTGCGTCATGAGTGAGTTGATTTCCTACCGCCTCGAAGACGGTATCGCGACCCTGACCTTGAGCAATGGCAAGGTCAATGCCATTTCCCCCGACGTGATTGCCGCTTTCAATGCCGCGCTGGATCAGGCCACGGCCGATCGTGCGGTGGTGATCATCACCGGCCAGCCGGGCATTCTGTCGGGGGGTTATGACTTGAAGGTGATGACCGCCGGGCCGAAAGAGGCCGTGAGCCTGGTAACGTCGGGTTCGACCCTGGCCCGCCGCCTGTTGTCCCACCCGTTCCCGGTGATCGTTGCCTGCCCCGGTCACGCCGTGGCCAAGGGGGCGTTCCTGCTGTTGTCCGCCGACTATCGGATTGGCGTCGAGGGCCCGTTCAGCATCGGCCTGAACGAAGTGCAGATCGGCATGACCATGCATCACGCCGGCATCGAGCTGGCCCGTGATCGCCTGCGTCGCTCGGCCTTCCATCGTTCGGTGATCAATGCCGAGATGTTCGACCCGGTGAGTGCCGTAGACGCGGGCTTCCTCGACAAGGTGGTCAGCGCCGAACAATTGCAGGACACCGCCCTGGCTGCCGCGCGACAGTTGAAGAAAATCAACATGACCGCCCACAAGAACACCAAGCTGAAGGTTCGCAAGGCGCTGCTGGAAGCCCTGGACAACGCGATCATCCAGGACCAGGAATATCTGGGGTGAGCCTTGGCGTTTGCACTTGCCCGGGCTCTTCACGAAACCTTCACATTTGATTGAGTAGTGTGAAGGCATCCGTTAAAGCAAAACTCCCTGCCCGTTCCCCAGCGGGCTTTTTTTTGCCTGGGTTAAAACTCTTGCGCAATTTGTGGTCCAATTCTCCCGAAGTGGCTGGGGCCGGTTGTGCCCGAGACTCGCTTCATTCCCTTTTTGTGACGTCGCTGTTGGCGCTGTCTGGTTTTCTTTTTTGAGGTTCATCTCATGCGTTTAACCCTGCCTGCCCTGATTGTTGGGCTTTTGGTCGCTCAAGGTGCGATGGCTGCTGGTGACGGTACGGCGGCTATCGGTGGCGGCTTGGGTGGCGCCCTGGGCAATGTGGTCGGTCAACAGATCGGCGGCAGCACTGGCGCGGCGATTGGTGCCGGCGTGGGCGGTGCAGCGGGCAGTGCGGTGGGTGCGCGCAAGGGCAGCCGGACTCAGGCGGCCATCGGCGGTGGCTTGGGGTCGGCCGGTGGTTCGGTGATTGGCAACAAGCTGGGCGGCAGCACCGGATCGACCATTGGTGCCGGCTTGGGTGGCGCTGCCGGCGGTGCCTTGGGCAGCAACATGGGCAACGACAGCAACAAGCATTCCGGCAAGGGCCACAAGCGTAAACACAAACATCGTTGAGACTGCATGCTCGACCAACAAGCCCGGCTGATCGCCGGGTTTTTTGTGGGTGAACGTTTTATGTATTTGCCCTCTCGAACCTTGTGTAGCCCTTCGCGATGGATGAGGCCGTGATGAAACCTGAGCCCCCCGATAAGAAAGAACCCGCCCCGACTGAGCCGCTGGTGATCAACGACCCGGGCAATGAAGACCCCGGCTCGCTCATGGACGATGCGCAAGTGCCCCTCAGGGAGCCCGAGGAGGACACCCCCGAGAGTGTGAAGCCTGGCCACTGAGATTGCCGCTGATCCGTATGCGCCGTTATGCTGCCCAGCCCCTTGATTGAACGATCAGGCGAGGGCGGTGGCTGCGCCGCTCCCGGACGTTTTCTTGTTAACGGATCAGATGCCATGAATGCACAGTTGAAGGATTTACCCCCGATCAAGGCGGTGATTTTCGATATGGACGGCTTGCTCCTAGACACCGAGGGCATTTATACCGAAGTCACTCGGTTGATCGCAGAGCGTTATGGCCGAACCTACGATTGGAGCATCAAGCAGCACATCATCGGTCGTGGCGCCGCGGACTTGGCGCGTTATGTGGTCGAGGCCCTGGACCTGCCGATCAGCCCGGAAGAGTTCCTGGTGATTCGCGAGCCGTTGATGCGTGAACGCTTTCCCCGGGCCCAGGCCATGCCGGGGGCGCAGGAGTTGGTGCGGCACCTCAAGGCCCATCAGGTGCCGATTGCCGTAGGCACCAGTTCATCGCGACTGTCCTTTGGTCAGAAAATCACTCAGCACGGGGACTGGTTTGCCCTGTTCGACACCATCGTCACCGCGGATGACCCGGAGGTGGGGGCGGCCAAGCCGGCGCCGGATATCTTCCTCACCGCGGCGCGGCGCCTGGGCGTGGCCCCTGAGCATTGCCTGGTGTTCGAGGATTCGCCCTTCGGCGTGACCGCGGCCAAGGCGGCGGGGATGACCGCGATTGCCATTCCGGACCCGGCCATGGCCGACAGCAAGTTTTCCCATGCCGACGGGATTCTGCGGTCGCTGAAAGGGTTCCACCCGGCGGCCTGCGGTTTGCCGCAGCTTGAGTGGTCCTGAACGGCGGCGATGATTGCCCCGCGTCTGGCGGATACAACAACGCCGAGCGTCCTTTGACAGGGGCTCGGCGTTTTTTTGGCTGCGGTTCAGGCGCCGAAACCACCGTCGATGGTCAGGCTGGCACCGGTGATGTACGCCGCCTCCGGCCCCGCCAGATAGGCGACAAACCCGGCGATTTCTTCGACCTTGCCATAGCGACCCACCGCCATGAGCCCCATCAGGCTTTCCGCGAATTCGCTGTCGGCGGGGTTCATGTCGGTGTCCACCGGGCCGGGCTGCACGTTGTTGATGGTGATGCCCCGTGGGCCGAGGTCGCGGGCCAGGCCTTTGGTCAGGCCCACCAGGGCGGCCTTGCTCATCGCATAGGGCCCACCACCGGCAAAGGGCATGCGGTCGGCATTGGTGCTGCCGATGTTGATGATGCGCCCGCCGTTGCCCATGTGCTTGGCGGCTTCCTGGGTGGCGATAAACACGCTGCGCACGTTGATGGCCAGGGTCTGATCGAAGTCTTCCAGTTTGAAGTCTTCCAGTGGCGCCACCGCTAGCACGCCGGCGTTGTTCACCAGGATGTCCAGGCCACCGAAGGCGTCCACGGTGGCCTGGACGGCGTTGCGGATGGCCTCGGCATCGGCGCTGTCGGCCTTGATCGCCAGGGCCTGGCCGCCGTTGGCAATGATGCTGTTCTGCAGGGCTTCGGCCTTGGCGGCAGAGCTGACGTAGGTGAAGGCGACGCGGGCGCCCTCGGCGGCCAGGCGTTGCACGATGGCGGCGCCGATGCCGCGGGAACCACCTTGAATCAGAGCGACTTTGCCGTTGAGGTGTTGAGTGGTCATGGTGATCTCCAAGTGTCCAAGGCGAGAGTGCCTTGTGGTTGGAGGAGAGTATCGACCGTTAATTACCCGGTGATTAGTGGGTAATCGAGATAGTCTGTGTAAACCAAAAGTTTAGAGTTGGGTGTCATGGACGCTTTCAGCAACATCGATTGTTTTGTACGCAGCGCCGAAGTCGGCAGCTTTGCCGAGGCGGCGCGACGCCTGAGCCTGACCCCGGCCGCCGTCGGCAAAAGCGTGGCCAAGCTGGAGGCGCGCCTGGGCGTTCGCTTGTTTCAGCGCAGCACCCGGCGCCTGACGTTGACCGAAGCGGGCCAGCTGTTCCTGGATGAGGTCAGTGACAGTCTGCACACCATCCAGAATGCCGTGGCCAACCTGGCCAGTGCCCAGGGGCTGCCGGCGGGCACCTTGAAGGTCAGCATGGGGACGGTATTCGGGCGCCTGTTCGTGGTGCCGTTGTTGGCCGACTTTCTTCGCCGTTACCCGGCCATCAGCCCGGATTGGCATTTCGATAACCGCCAAGTGGACCTGATCGGCCAGGGCTTCGATGCGGCCATTGGCGGTGGTTTTGAATTGCCCCAGGGCGTGGTTGCTCGCAAGTTGACCCCGGCCCATCGGGTGTTGGTCGCGTCCCCGGCGTACCTGGCGCAGGGCGCGGTGATTGCCGGGCCCGAGGACTTGCGCAATCACGACGGCATCTTGATTCGTTCGCCGCAGACCGGGCGGGTACGTTCCTGGCAATTGACCAGCCGGACCCAGCAACAAAGCCCCCTTGAACTCAAGGCACGGATGACCATGAGCGACTCGGATGCCGCCTGTGCCAGCGCCGTCCAAGGCCTGGGAGTGGCCCTGGTCAGCCTGCCGTTTGCACTGGCTTACCTGCGGGCCGGCACCCTGCAGCGGGTATTGCCCGACTGGTACGTGGATGACGGCCACATTTCGATCTACTACGGGGAGCACAAGTTGTTGCCGGGCAAGACTCGAGCCTTTGTCGAGTTCGTGATCGAGCAGTTTGCCGAACAAGGATGGGCCCGGGCCTTCAGCGCCTTATAAGGTGATCCGGGCGATCGAGCGCGCCGTGGGCTAGCGGCCAAAGCGCCCCGGCCAGCCGACAATGGTCTTCGGCCGTGGCGTCGCGTAGGTGCGCACCTTGGAGGTGGACAGCCCCAGGCGTACCAGGGATTCGGCAATGGTCACGGCAGCCGTCACCCCATCCACCACCGGCACCCCGGTGCGCTGGCGGATCTGCTCGTCGAGCCCGGCCATGCCGCCGCAGCCCAGGCAGATCACTTCGGCCTTGTCCTGGCTGACCGCCAGTTCGGCCTGGCGCACGATGGATTCCACCGCGCGCTGCGGGTCTTCCTCCAGCTCCAGTACCGCCAGGCCACTGGCCCGGACCGAGGCGCAACGATCGTAGAGGCCGGAAAGTTTCAGCCGGTCTTCGATCAGTGGCACGGTGCGGTCCAGGGTGGTCACCACCGAGTAGGCGTGGCCGAGGAACATCGCGGTGCTGGCGGCCGCGTCGGTGATGTCCACCACCGGCACGTTGAGCAACTCCTGCAGGCCTTCGCGGCCATGTTCGCCGTAGCCGGCCTGAATCACCGCGTCGTAGGGCTGGTCGTAGGCCAGCACCCGGTCCATCACGGCGATGGCGGCCAGGTAGCTCTCGAAATTGCCTTCCACGGACTCGGCACCGAAGTACGGGGTGAGCCCGACGATTTCGGTGCCCGGTGCGGCCACGCTTTGTGCCTGGCGGGCAATGGCCTGGGTGATGGAGTCGGTGGTGTTGACGTTGACCACGAGAATTCGCATGGGTGTTCCTTACAGGTTTGGCAATACAAAGGCCCGGCGGACCGGGCCGTTCACAATCAGTGGCTGACGTTGTCCACGGCGATGGACTCGCCGCTGACCTCTGCGTAATGGGGTTGGCGCTGGGCGATGATCAGGTACAGCAAGCCTGCAATACCGGCGCCAATCAGCCAGGAGAAGGGCGACACGCTGGCAAAGCCCGGCACCAGGGCCAGCACGATGGCGATCAGCGCCGAGGGCACAAAGGCGGCCACGGCCCGCAGGTTGACGCCGCGGCTGTAGAAGTAGGCGCCCTTGGGGTCTTCGCTGTACAGCTCGGGCACATTGACCCGGCCTTTGCGGATGATCCAGTAGTCCACCATGATCACCCCGTACAGCGGCCCCAGCAGGGCGCCGAGCCCGGACAGAAAATACACGATCACCAGCGGGCTGTTGTAGAGGTTCCACGGCAGGATCAGTACTGCGATCGCCGCGCTGATCAGCCCCGCCCGGCGGAAGGTCAGGTACTTGGGCGCCAGGTTGCTGAGAACAAACGCCGGGGCGACGAAGTTGGCCATGATGTTCACCGCAACGGTGACGATCAGGAAGGCCAGGCAGCCCAGCACCAGGAAGAAGGTGTTGGGGATCGACGCGATGATTTCCGTGGGGCTCTCGATGATCCGGCCATTGATCTGGAACTGCGCGCCGCACAGCAGCACGGTGATGGTGGCGAACACCAGGATGTTCACCGGCAGGCCCCAGAAGTTGCCGACCTTGATGGTTTTGCTGCACGGCGAGGAGCGGGCGAAATCGCAGAAGTTGAGGATCAGGGTGCCGTAGATTGCCAGCCACAGCGCACCGCCGGCGAAGATCTGCCGCCACATTTCACCGCCGCTCAGGGGCTCGCGAATCGACCAGGCAATGGTCGCGTCGGCTTGGACGTACATCCAGGCGGCGAGGGCGGCCACCGTGACCAGGATCACCGGGCCGGCAAAGGCTTCGTAGCGGCGGATCATTTCCATGCCGTAGGCGAGGATCACCAACTGCACCAGCCAGATGGTCACGAAGCAGGCCCAGCCCAGGCTCGACAGGCCGAGGATGGCGTTCTGGTCATAGTCGGCGAAGCCGGGGTGGATTGCCGTGAGCAGCACGCGAAACACCACCGAGGCCAGGTAGGTCTGGATGCCGAACCAGGCGATGGCGATCACCGCGCGAATCAGCGCCGGAATCTGTGCGCCGTGGATGCCGAAGCTGATGCGGCTGATGACCGGGAAGGGCACGCCGGTTTTCTGACCCATAAAGCCGGAGAGGTTCATGAGGAAGTACACCAGGGCCGCGCCTATGCCCAGGGACAGGAGAATCTGCCAGCCGCCCAGGCCAAGGGCGTACAAGCCGATGGCAAAGGAGTAGTTGGCGATGTTGTGCACGTCGTTGGTCCACAGGGCAAAGATGCTGTAGCCGCCCCAGCGCCGCCCCTCGACCTTTGTCGGGGCCAGGTCTCGGTTGTGCAGGCGCGGGCTGAGGGCGACGCTGCCCGGGTGGGTATCGGCCACGGGTTGTTGAACGTTGTGTGAATGCAGCGCAGTGGGCAGATCCAGTGGGATGTCATTAGAAGGGCGGGTGTGCATTCCGGCATGCTCCTGATTCCGGCCCTGGATGACTGTGCTTGAGCGTGCGGCTCGACAATCTTCGTCGCAGGTGGGAATCACTGGGTTCGGGGCATCTGCAGCCTGAGTCGCAGGACTTGGCGTGCGGATATTAAGTGTATGTATGTTGTCGATGTTTTTGTATACAAAACACGAGTTCACTCAAGCCACTTCTATGCCAGTTTTGCAGCTATTAATCGGGCCGCTGATTTCGTTTTGTTATTGGTTTGGCGTAACTGTTTGAATTGGCGCTATTAAAAATTGACCATTCGAACAGGTATTTATTTTTCATTGAGAAAGGTGAGGAGCGGAGCGGGCGAGCGGCTGTAACCTTTTGGGGCGTAACAGGCGTCAAGTGCACACAAAAATGGCACCGATGGTGACATTTATGTGTACAGGATTTTTTCGAGGGGAGGGCGCTGGCGTCAGCTTGGGCGCCAGCGGTGTTGAGGGGCGTTCGCCGGCAAGCCGGCTCCCACAGGCGGGTCAGGCTTTGCTGATGATGTTGCCGGCGTGCAGGCCGCATTCTTTCTGGGTGGCTTCTTCCCACCACCAACGGCCTTCGCGTTCGTGCTGGTTCGGCAGCACCGGGCGAGTGCAAGGCTCGCAGCCGATGCTGATAAACCCGCGCTCGTGCAGGCTGTTGTACGGCAGTTCAAGCATGCGGATGTAGCCCCAGATCTCTTCGCTGCTCATCTGTGCCAGGGGGTTGAACTTGTACAGCGTGCGCTCCGGGGTGGAGAAGGCGCTGTCGATTTCCAGTGCCGCCACCTGGCTGCGGGTGCCTGGGCTCTGGTCACGGCGCTGGCCGGTGGCCCAGGCGCTGACGGTGGACAGCTTGCGCCGCAGGGGCTCGATCTTGCGGATGCCGCAGCACTCGCCGTGGCCGTCCTTGTAGAAGCTGAACAGGCCCTTTTGCTTGACGAAGGGTTCGAGCTTGCTGTGGTCCGGCGAGATCAATTCGATGTCGATCTTGTAGTGCTCGCGCACCTGGTCGATGAACCGGTAGGTTTCCGGGTGCAGGCGGCCGGTGTCGAGGCTGAAGACTTTGACCTGCTTGTTGAGCTTCCAGGCCATGTCCACCAGCACCACGTCTTCGGCACCGCTGAAGGAGATCCACAGGTCGTCGCCGAACTGGGCGAAGGCCAGTTTGAGGATGTCCTGGGCAGATTTATTGGCATAGGTCGCGGCGAGCTCAGCGACGTCGAACGATGGGTTCATCAGGGCGGTTTCCTACAGGTCTATGGCGCTGGGCGCTCTATATGGCGGCGATGGTAACAAAATCTGTCGCCCCCTGGCGCACTCCTCTGCGTTGCGTGAGGGGTGGCGAGTCGCTAGAGTTCGGCAGTCTTTTTACTCGCTCAACTCAATAATCAAAGCAATGGGAGTGTCTTGTGGAAATTGCCTGTCTCGATCTGGAAGGTGTGCTGGTCCCGGAAATCTGGATCGCCTTTGCCGAAAAAACCGGGATTGAATCCCTCAAGGCAACCACCCGGGATATTCCCGATTACGACGTGTTGATGCAGCAGCGCCTGCGGATTCTCGACGAGCACGGCCTGAAGCTCTCGGACATTCAGGAAGTGATCGCCACCCTCAAGCCCCTGGACGGCGCCATCGAGTTCGTCGATTGGCTGCGCGAGCGCTTCCAGGTGGTGATTCTCTCCGACACCTTCTATGAATTCTCCCAGCCGCTGATGCGTCAGCTGGGTTTCCCGACCTTGCTCTGCCATCGCTTGATCACCGATGACAGCGGTCGGGTGACCGGCTATCAATTGCGCCAGAAAGACCCCAAGCGCCAATCGGTGCTGGCCTTCAAGAGCCTGTACTACCGAGTGATCGCTGCGGGGGACTCCTACAACGACACCACCATGCTCGGTGAAGCCGATGCGGGCATTCTGTTCCATGCGCCGGACAACGTGATTCGCGAGTTCCCGCAGTTCCCGGCGGTGCACACCTTTGCTGAACTCAAGCAAGAGTTCATCAAGGCTTCCAATCGCCCCCTGAGCCTGTAAACCGGTTCGCCGGCAAGCCGCTCCTACAATCCCGGTAGGAGCCGGCTTGCCGGCGAAGACGCCCTAAAGCCCCTGCAACGTCTCCAGCAACACCCGCACCTTGGTGATGGACTCCTGATACTCCGCCTGCCAGTCCGAATCCGCGACGATCCCGCCCCCGCCCCAGCAGCAGACTTGCCCGTCCTTGACCAGCAGGCTGCGGATGGCAATCGAGCTGTCCATCTCTCCGCGTACGTCCAGGTACAGCAATGAACCGCAATACAGGCCCCGGCGCGTGGGCTCCAGTTCGTCGATGATCTGCATCGCGCGAATTTTCGGTGCGCCGGTGATGGAGCCGCCGGGGAAGCTGCCGGCAATCAGGTCCAGGGCATCTTTGTCCTGCGCCAGTTCGCCGGTCACGCTGCTCACCAGGTGATGCACGTTGGGGTAGCTCTCCAGGCTGAACAACTCCGGCACCCGCACCGAGCCGATGCGGCAGGTGCGGCCCAGGTCATTGCGCAGCAGGTCGACGATCATCAGGTTTTCCGCGCGGTCTTTGGGGCTGGCCAGCAGCTCGGCGGCGTTGGCCTGATCTTCTTCGGCGTCCCGGCCCCGGGGGCGGGTGCCTTTGATCGGGCGGGTTTCCACCTGGCCCTGGCTGACTTTGACAAAACGCTCCGGCGACAGGCTGAGGATCGCGCTGCCGTCGGGCAGGCTCTGGAAGCCCGAGAAAGGTGTCGGGCAGGCCTGGCGCAGTGCGCCGTAGGCCGCCCAGGGGTCGCCCTGGCAACGGGCGCGAAAGCGCTGGGTCAGGTTGACCTGATAGCAGTCGCCGGCCTGGATGTAGCGCTGGATCTGCTCGTGGGCCCGGTGGTAGTCCTCTGGGCTGAGGTCCGGCTGCATGGCGCCATTGAGCTTGAAGTCGCTCGCGTGCACGGGGGGTGTCTGGCTGAACAGGTTCAGCAGGCGCTGGCGTTCGTCAGCCGCCACCTGCGGATGGAACACCAGTTGGCTGGTGCGTTCCTGGTGATCGCTGATCAAGGCCCAGGCGTACAAGCCCAGTTGGGCGTCCGGCAGTTGCAGGTCATCCAGGGCGCGGCTGGGCAGGCGCTCCAGGTGCCGGCCGAAGTCGTAGCTCAGGTAGCCGATCAGGCCGCCGGCAAAAGGCAGCGGACAATCCGCGGGCAGGGCGGCCGGGCCCAGTTGCTTGAGGCTGTCGCGCAGGCGTTGCAGGAACTGGGCGCCGCTTTCGTCGGCCTGGGCCGTCAGTTGGGCCAGGGGCCAGGCGCTGAGCAGGTCGAAGCGGCCGCGCTCGGCACTGGGGCGGCCGCTGTCCAGCAGCACGGCGCTGGGGGCATGGCGAAGCGCCGCAAAATAGTCGGCGGGGTCGGGGCGATAGGGCAACGGGTGCAGGGAGCAGGTCAACATGCGGGGCGGATCAGCCATGGGGAGCGCGGCTGGCGATTGTAGTCCTCTGCAAGGGGCGCTCCTAGGGGGATCTTGCGGGATGTCGGGCAGAGGCAAGGGCGGGGTCGGTGGCGAGGCCGTGAGGGCCTTCGCCACCTGGCGCGGTCAGCCCTCTACCGGAGGGATGTGGCCGAACAGCTCCTGGGCGAATTTCACCCGGTCCTCGACGGATTCGCTGATGCCCTTGGCTTTCAGTGCTTCCAGATGGGCTTCGACGGCGTGGGTGCGCAGGGTCAGGCCGCAGTCGTTGGCAATCTGGATGTTCAGGCCGGGGCGGGCATTGAGCTCAAGGATCAATGGGCCCTTTTCCTGGTCCAGGACCATGTCTACACCGATGTAACCCAGGCCGCACAGCTCGTAGCAGCCTGCCGCGAGCTTCATGAAGCCGTCCCAGTAGGGCAGTTGTACGCCGTCCACGGCGTTGGTGGTGTCGGGGTGCTTGGTGATGATGTTGTTCAGCCAGGTGCCGCGCAGGGTCAGGCCGGTGGCCAGGTCGACGCCAACGCCAATGGCGCCCTGGTGCAGGTTGGCCTTGCCGCCGGACTGGCGGGTCGGCAGGCGCAGCATGGCCATCACCGGGTAGCCCATCAGTACGATGATGCGGATGTCCGGCACGCCTTCGTAGCTGATGCTCTTGAAGATCTGGTCCGGGGTCACCCGGTACTCGATCAGCGCCCGGTCGCGGTGGCCGCCCAGGGAGTACAGGCCGGTGAGGATGCTGGAGATATGGTGCTCGATCTCTTCGTGACTGATGATCTTGCCCGACACCGTGCGATAGCGGCCCTCGAAGCGGTCGGCAATCACAATGATGCCGTCACCGCCGGCGCCCTGGGCCGGCTTGATCACGAAGTCGCTGCGCCCGCCGATGATTTCGTCGAGCTTGTCGATTTCCTTCTCGGTGGAGATCACCCCGTACAGCTCCGGCACATGGATGCCGGCCTTGATCGCCCGTTCCTTGGTGATGATCTTGTCATCCACGATCGGGTACAGGCTGCGCTTGTTGTACTTGAGCACGTAGTCGGCATTACGCCGGTTGATGCCCATGATCCCCCGGGCTTCCAGGGCTTTCCAGGTTTTCCACAGGCCGAACATCAGGAGTCAGCCTTGACGAAGGCTTTGAAGCGCACCAGCTCCGTCAGGCGGTAGCCGCGGTAGCGACCCATCGCCAGCATGAAGCCCACCAGGATCAGCAGCATCGCCGGGAAGGTGAAGACGAAGTACACCAGCTCCGGCACGCTCATGATCAGGTGCGCGAGGGACGCGGCGAACAGCGTGCCAATGGCGACTTTCATCGCATGGCCGCCGCCACGCTCTTCCCAGGTGATGGACAGGCGTTCGATGGTCATGGTCAGGATCACCATCGGGAACAGCGCCACTGACAGCCCGCGTTCCAGGCCCAGCTTGTGGCTGAACAGGCTGATGGCGGCGATCAGCACCACGACGAAGGTCAGCACCACCGACAGTCGCGGCAGCATCTGCAGCTTCAGGTGTTCCAGGTAGGAACGCAGCGACAGGCCCAGGGCGGTAATCACCGTGAACAGGATGATGCCGAAGCCCAGTTGGGTTTCGCGGAAGGCCAGGGCGATCAGCACCGGGGTGAAGGTGCCCAGGGTCTGCAGGCCGATCAGGTTGCGCAGGATCAGGATCACCAGCACGCCAATCGGGATCATCACCATGATCATGAAGGTCTGCTGGGTCTGCAGTGGCAGGCCGTACAGCGAGTATTCGAGGAAGTTGGCGTCGGTGTTCTCGTCGGTCAGCTTGGCCAGGCGAATGGCGTTCATTTCGCTGTTGTTGAGGCTGAAGGTGACGTTGGCTTTCTTGCCGCCATCGACGGTGATCAGGTTGTCGTCACCGGTCCACCACAGCAGGCGGTCGCTGGGCATGCCCTGCTCGCCGGTTTCCGGGTTGAAGTACAGCCAGTCATTGCCGTTGAAGCTGCGCAGCCAGAGTTCCGGGGTTTGCGGCTGGTCGGCCACCAGGCGAATGGTGTGGACCTTTTCCACCGGCACGTGGGCGATGGACAGCAGCAGCTCGACGATCCGCGCCTTGTGGGCGGTGGACGGGTCGCCGGCGAGCAACAGCTTCACATTGTCGTCATTGAGGTTGTTGACCCGCTTGATGGCTTCGCCGATGAAGGTCTCGACGTCGGCCGAGTGCTGGCGGATCGGCGCCAGCAGGGCTTCGGCGGCGATTTTTTCCGGGCCTTCGACGGCGATGCTGTCGCGGAAGGTCGGCCCCTTGACCTTGGTTTTCTCGGCGCTGTAGCGCTTGGTCAGCACCAGGCGGTAGTACAGGGTCTGGTTGCCCTTGGCCCGGCGTGCCGACCAGGTGACCTTGCGGTTGCCGTCGACGCGGTTCACCGCGACCCCGTAGTTATTGGAGATGAAACTCTCGTTCAGGCTCACGTAGTCGCGGCTCAGCGGCGGCACGAACATCTGGATCTTGATCGGGTCCTTGCCGTTGGCGACGAACTCGACCTTGGCGTCGATGTTCCACAGGTCGTCGGTGGCGTCTTCGGTCACGGGAATGCCGAGCACGAAAATCTGATAGGCCGTGATCGAGATGCCCAACACCACCAGGACGGCGATCAGGATTTTCAGATGAAGGGTAAGAGAGCGCATTGGAATTACTCTGCGGTTTGAACGTTGATGGCGCAGGCGGGTTTGCCAGCAGCGTATTTAAGACTGGGGTCGACCAGCGCATCGAAGCGTTTCAGTGCTTCGGAGCCGATCAGCAGCGGGTATTGGAAGGCACTGCGGTCGGTCAAGTTCACTTCGATGCTGCGCAACGCGGTGCCCATGCACACATCGAGGGTGATGACCGGACGGGCGGTGTACTTCTTGTCGTCTTCGGCATCGATGTCGCCGGCACGGCGCTTGATCTTGCTGACCCGGGCCAGCGGCCGTTCGATCGGGTGGGAGTGCGCGGCGTCGATGGCCAGGTAGAAACGTACCCAGGATTCGCCATTGCGCTTGAAGCGCTTGATGTCGCGGGCGCTGAGGGAGGCGGTCTTGGCCCCGGTGTCGAGCTTGGCCGCGACTTCCAGGTCGATGCCCGCCAGCCTCGCGTACTCATTGAGGCCGTACACGGTCTTGTCGGCGGCAGCGCTCATGCCGGGCAGGCAAAGGAGGCAGAGTAATGGGGGAAAGGCCTTGAGTCTCATAGATCCTGGTGCGTTGCATGGGTTCTTCAGTTCAAGGCGACTGGCATTGCTGCGCAAGCTCCCTCGTATGCCTGCCATATAAAGATGACAGGCAAATGCGGGCGGCATTCTAGCATGCTGGTTTTATGGCGCCAGCGTTGGGGGTTTGGGCTTTTGGGTGGTGACCTAACCTGGGGTTATTAGACGATTGTCGACAATATCTATTTTTCCTTTGACTGCTAGAGCTGATTTGGCTAGTTTTTGTCACATTGATTTTAAAGGTGTCGACAATATGCTGGATCAACTCGATCCCCCAGCGGTGGCGCAAGACGATTCCGAGACCTTATCCGAGAATGTCTTCCGTCGTATCCAGGCGGCCATCGTCAAGGGCGAGATCGCCCCGGGCAGCAAGATCTCCGAGCCGGAACTGGCGCGCACCTACGGCATCAGCCGCGGGCCGCTGCGTGAGGCCATCCACCGCCTGGAAGGCCAGCGCCTGCTGGTGCGGGTGCCTCATGTGGGCGCCCGGGTGGTGTCGCTGAGCCATGCCGAGCTGATCGAGCTCTACGAAATCCGCGAATCCCTGGAAGGCATGGCCTGTCGCCTGGCGGCGGAGCGCATGACCACGGAAGACATCGACGAGCTGCGCCGGGTGCTCGATACCCATGAACGCGATGCCGCGTTCCAGGCCGGGGTCGGTTACTACCAGCAAGAAGGCGATTTCGACTTTCACTACCGGATCATCCAGGGCAGCGGCAACCGCACCCTGACCCAGATGCTCTGCGGCGAGCTGTATCAACTGGTGCGCATGTACCGCATCCAGTTTTCTGCCACGCCCAACCGTCCACGCCAGGCCTTTGCCGAACACCACCGGATTCTCGATGCCATTGCCGATCGTGACGGCGAACTGGCCGAGCTACTGATGCGCCGCCACATCGGCGCGTCGAAACGCAACATTGCGCGTCACTTTCCAGAGTGCGCGCCCTAGAGAGGTGAGTCATGAGTTCCAATAACAAAAGCACTCCAGGCCAGCGTTTCCGCGATGCGGTCGCCAATGAACATCCACTGCAGGTGGTCGGTACCATCAACGCCAACCACGCGTTGCTGGCACAGCGCGCCGGGTTCAAGGCGATTTACCTGTCGGGTGGCGGAGTGGCGGCCGGCTCACTGGGCGTGCCGGACCTGGGCATCACCGGGCTGGATGATGTGCTGACCGACGTCCGCCGCATCACCGATGTCTGCGATTTGCCGCTGCTGGTGGACGTGGACACTGGCTTCGGCTCGTCGGCGTTCAACGTGGCGCGCACCGTGAAGTCGATGATCAAGTTCGGCGCTGCGGCGATCCACATCGAGGACCAGGTCGGCGCCAAGCGCTGTGGTCATCGTCCGAATAAAGAGATCGTGTCCCAGCAGGAAATGGTCGACCGCATCAAGGCCGCGGTCGATGCGCGCACTGATGACAGCTTCGTGATCATGGCGCGGACCGACGCCCTGGCAGTGGAGGGGTTGGAATCGGCCCTGGATCGCGCTGCCGCGTGCATCGAGGCCGGTGCCGACATGGTGTTCCCGGAAGCCATCACTGAACTTGAGATGTACAAGATTTTCGCTGACCGGGTGAAAGCCCCGATCCTGGCCAACATCACCGAATTTGGCGCCACCCCGCTGTACACCACCGAGCAGCTCGGCTCCGTGGGCGTGTCCCTGGTGCTGTACCCGCTGTCGGCGTTCCGCGCCATGAACAAGGCGGCGGAAAATGTGTTCACCGCGATCCGCCGCGACGGCACCCAGCAAAACGTCATCGACACCATGCAAACTCGCATGGAGCTGTACGACCGCATCGACTACCACGTCTTCGAGCAGAAGCTCGATGCGCTGTTTGCGCAGAAGAAAGGCTGATCCGCGAACCACGACCTGACCGTTGATGAAGTTGCCAAGTCCCTAATAAATTCAAGATTGGAGAGAGCAATGGCCGAAGCAAAAGTATTGAGTGGCGCTGGCCTGCGTGGCCAGGTGGCCGGACAAACCGCATTGTCCACCGTGGGCCAGGCCGGTGCCGGGTTGACCTACCGCGGCTATGACGTGCGTGAACTGGCTGCCGACGCGCAGTTCGAAGAAATCGCTTACCTGCTGCTGTACGGCGACCTGCCGAGCCAGGCGCAACTGAGCGCCTACCAGGACAAACTCAGCACCCTGCGCGACCTGCCCCAGGCATTGAAAGAAGTGTTGGAGCGCATTCCTGCCCAGGCGCACCCGATGGACGTGATGCGCACCGGTTGCTCGTTCCTGGGCAACCTCGAACCGGAGAAGGACTTCTCCGAGCAACACGACGCCACCGACCGCCTGTTGGCCGCATTTCCGGCAATCATGTGCTACTGGTACCGCTTCAGTCACGACGGTGTGCGCATCAACTGCACCAGCGACGAGCCGTCCATCGGTGGTCACTTCCTGCACCTGCTGCATGGCAAGAAGCCCAGCGACTTGCATGTGAAGGTGATGAACGTGTCGCTGATCCTCTATGCGGAGCACGAGTTCAACGCCTCGACCTTTACCGCCCGGGTGTGCGCTTCGACCCTGTCTGACTTGTACTCCTGCGTCACTGCGGCCATCGGCTCGTTGCGCGGCCCGTTGCACGGCGGCGCCAACGAAGCGGCCATGGAAATGATCGAGCGCTTTGCCTCGCCGCAAGAAGCCGTCGAGGGCACCCTCGGCATGCTGGCGCGCAAGGACAAGATCATGGGCTTCGGTCACGCGATCTATAAGGACAACGACCCGCGCAACGAGGTGATCAAGGGCTGGTCGAAAAAGCTCGCCGACGAAGTGGGCGACACCGTGCTGTTCCCGGTGTCCGAAGCCATCGACCAGACCATGTGGGAGCAGAAGAAGCTGTTCCCCAACGCCGACTTCTACCATGCCTCGGCGTACCACTTCATGGGCATCCCGACCAAGCTGTTCACGCCGATTTTCGTCTGCTCGCGCCTGACCGGCTGGGCCGCTCACGTGTTCGAGCAGCGGGCCAACAACCGCATCATCCGTCCTAGCGCCGAGTACACCGGCGTTGAACAGCGCAAGTTCGTGCCAATCGAGCGTCGCTGAGCGGTATGACTCGCCCCTTGCAGGAGCTGGCTCGCCAGCGATAGGCCCAAGCGATTGCGTCAAGTCCTGAGACGTCATCGCCAGCCAGCTCCTGCAACGCCCATGGGTCGTACCTGAAACCTACCGTGACCGAGCCTTGACCATGAACACTGAATTTCGCAAAACGCTGCCCGGCAGCGCGCTGGATTATTTCGATGCCCGCGCGGCGGTCGACAGCATCCAGCCCGGCGCCTACGACACCTTGCCCTACACCTCGCGGGTCCTGGCGGAGAACCTGGTGCGTCGCTGCGACCCGGCGACTCTGAAGGATTCCCTGAAGCAGTTTATCGAACGCAAGCGCGACCTCGATTTTCCGTGGTTCCCGGCGCGCGTCGTCTGCCATGACATCCTCGGCCAGACCGCCCTGGTGGACCTGGCGGCCTGCGCGATGCCATCGCCCTGCAAGGCGGTGATCCGGCGCAGGTGAACCCGGTGGTGCCGACCCAGTTGATCGTCGACCACTCCCTGGCGGTCGAGTCCGGCGGTTTCGATCCTCAAGCGTTCGAGAAAAACCGCGCCATCGAAGACCGGCGCAATGAAGACCGTTTCCATTTCATCAACTGGACCAAGAAGGCCTTCAAGAACGTCGATGTGATCCCGCCGGGCAACGGCATCATGCACCAGATCAACCTGGAGAAAATGTCCCCGGTGATTCAGGTGCGCGACGGCGTGGCCTTCCCGGATACCTGCGTCGGCACTGACAGCCACACACCCCACGTCGATGCGTTGGGGGTGATCGCCATTGGCGTGGGCGGCCTGGAAGCGGAGAGCGTGATGCTCGGCCGCGCCTCGTGGATGCGCCTGCCGGAAAGCGTCGGCGTCGAGCTGACGGGCAAGCTGCAGCCGGGCATTACCGCCACCGACATGGTGCTGGCCCTGACCGAATACCTGCGCAAGCAAAAAGTCGTCGGCGCCTGGCTGGAGTTCTTCGGTGAAGGTGCTGCGGCCCTGACCCTGGGCGACCGCGCGACCATCTCCAACATGGCCCCGGAATACGGCGCCACGGCGGCGATGTTCTACATCGACCAGCAAACCATCGACTACCTCAAGCTCACCGGCCGTGAAGACCAGCAGGTGCGCCTGGTGGAGCAATACGCCAAGCAGACCGGGCTCTGGGCCGACAGCCTGAAGGGCGCGCAATACGAGCGCGGCTTGAGCTTCGACCTGTCCTCGGTGGTGCGCAACATGGCCGGGCCGAGCAACCCGCACGCCCGGGTCGCCACGGCGGACCTCGCTGCCCAGGGCATTTCCGGCCACTGGGACGAAGTGCCGGGGCAGATGCCCGACGGCGCGGTGATCATCGCCGCCATCACCAGTTGCACCAACACCAGCAACCCGCGCAACGTGATTGCCGCCGGCCTGCTGGCGCGCAACGCCAACCGTCTTGGCCTGACCCGCAAACCCTGGGTCAAGTCGTCCCTGGCGCCGGGCTCCAAGACCGTGGCGCTGTACCTGGACGAAGCCGGCCTGACTTCTGAGCTGGAGCAGTTGGGTTTTGGCGTGGTGGCCTTTGCCTGCACCACGTGCAACGGCATGTCCGGCGCCCTGGACCCGGTGATCCAGCAAGAGATCATCGACCGCGACCTGTACGCCACGGCGGTGTTGTCGGGCAACCGCAACTTCGACGGGCGGATTCACCCCTACGCCAAACAGGCATTCCTCGCCTCGCCGCCATTGGTGGTGGCTTATGCGATTGCCGGGACCATCCGTTTCGACATCGAAAAAGACGTGTTGGGCGTGGACGCCTCCGGCGCTGAAATCCGCCTGAAAGACATCTGGCCCAGCGACGAAGAGATCGACGCAGTGGTCAAGTCTTCGGTCAAGCCGGAGCAGTTCCGCCAGGTCTACATCCCGATGTTCGCGATCCACGAAGACACCGGGCCGAAGGTCGCGCCACTCTACGACTGGCGCGAGATGAGCACCTACATCCGCCGTCCGCCGTATTGGGAAGGCGCCCTGGCCGGGGCTCGGCCGCTCAAGGGCATGCGCCCGCTGGCGGTGCTGCCGGACAACATCACCACCGACCACCTGTCGCCGTCCAACGCCATCATGCTGGACAGCGCGGCGGGCGAGTACCTGGCGAAAATGGGCCTGCCTGAGGAGGACTTCAACTCCTACGCCACCCACCGTGGCGACCACCTGACGGCGCAACGGGCGACCTTTGCCAACCCGAAACTGTTCAACGAAATGGTCCGGGAAAACGGCCAGGTCAAGCAGGGTTCCCTGGCACGGATCGAGCCGGAAGGCCAGGTCACGCGGATGTGGGAAGCCATCGAAACCTACATGGAACGCAAGCAGCCGTTGATCATCATCGCCGGCGCCGACTACGGCCAGGGCTCGTCCCGCGACTGGGCGGCCAAGGGCGTGCGGCTGGCGGGGGTGGAGGCGATTGCCGCTGAAGGGTTCGAGCGCATCCACCGGACCAACCTGGTGGGCATGGGCGTGCTGCCCCTGGAGTTCCTGCCGGGCACCGATCGCAAGACCCTGGGCATCGATGGCACCGAGACGTTCGATGTGCTCGGTGAGCGCACGCCGCGGGCGACGCTGACCCTGGTGATCAACCGTCACAACGGTGAACGCCTGGAAGTGCCCGTGACCTGCCGCCTGGATACCGCGGAAGAGGTGTCGATCTATGAAGCCGGTGGGGTGTTGCAACGTTTCGCCCAGGACTTCCTCGAATCGGCTGTTGCCAGTTAAGTGACGTACCGCGAGCGGGCCGCCAGGTGCCGCTCCCGGTCTTTATCAGGACCAGACATCCATGGCTTTTGTAGCGCAGATCAAGATTCCCGCCACTTACATGCGTGGTGGCACCAGCAAGGGCGTGTTCTTCCGCCTGCAGGATTTGCCCGAGGCGGCCCAACTGCCCGGCGCGGCCCGGGATGCCCTGCTATTGCGGGTGATCGGCAGCCCCGACCCTTATGACAAGCAGATCGACGGCATGGGCGGCGCCACGTCCAGTACCAGCAAGACGGTGATCCTGTCGAAAAGTATCAAGGCCGATCACGATGTGGACTACCTGTTCGGCCAGGTCGCCATCGACAAGGCCTTCGTCGACTGGAGCGGCAATTGCGGCAACCTGTCGGCGGCGGTCGGTTCCTTCGCCATCAGCAGCGGCCTGGTGGACCCCAGCCGGATTCCCCAGGACGGCGTGGCCGTGGTGCGCATCTGGCAGGCCAACATCGGCAAGACCATCATTGCCCATGTGCCGATCACCCAGGGCGAGGTTCAGGAAACCGGTGACTTCGAGCTGGACGGCGTGACCTTTGCGGCCGCCGAAGTGCAGCTGGAGTTCATGGACCCGGCCGCCGAAGAGGAGGGCGCCGGCGGTTCGATGTTCCCCACCGGCAACCTGGTGGACGACCTGGAAGTGCCGGGTGTCGGCACCTTCAAGGCGACCCTGATCAATGCCGGGATCCCGACGATTTTTATCAACGCCGGCGATGTCGGTTACCAGGGCACTGAATTGCAGGGCGCCATCAACGGTGACCCCAAGGCCTTGGCAATGTTCGAGACCATTCGTGCCCACGGTGCCTTGCGCATGGGCTTGATCCAGAATCTGGAACAGGCGGCCCAGCGTCAGCACACGCCGAAAGTGGCCTTCGTCGCGGCCCCCGCCGATTACCAGGCGTCCAGCGGCAAGGCGGTGAAGGCGGCGGAGGTGGACTTGCTGGTGCGGGCCCTGTCCATGGGCAAGCTGCACCACGCGATGATGGGCACGGCCGCCGTGGCCATTGGTACGGCGGCGGCGATTCCCGGAACCCTGGTTAACCTGGCCGCCGGCGGCGGTGAGCGCAGCGCGGTGCGCTTCGGCCATCCATCGGGCACCTTGCGCGTCGGCGCCGAAGCCAGCCAGGCCAATGGCGAGTGGAGCGTGCGCAAAGCCATCATGAGCCGCAGCGCCCGGGTGTTGATGGAAGGCTGGGTGCGAGTGCCCGGCGACAGTTTCTAAGGTTCTAACGCGAGCACCCTGACCAGGACCGGCACGCCGGCCCTGGCGCACATAACGATAATCTGATCAGCCTGACCCCGAGGATTTCACCCACACCCAAACCCTTGCTGGAGTGAACCGAACATGAGCGCCAACGTTGACCTGAACAACCGCCCCGACTACGACTCGGTGCTGCAGGACATTGCCGACTACGTCCTCAATTACCGCATCGACTCCCGGGAGGCCCTGGACACCGCCCGCAACTGCTTGATGGACACCCTGGGCTGCGGCCTGCTGGCCTTGCGCTTTCCCGAGTGCACCAAGCATTTGGGACCGCTGGTGGAGGGCACCGTGGTGCCGTTCGGCGCCCGGGTGCCCGGCACCAGCTACCGCCTGGACCCGGTCAAGGCGGCCTGGGACATCGGCTGCATCGTGCGTTGGCTGGACTACAACGACACCTGGCTGGCGGCAGAGTGGGGCCACCCTTCGGACAACCTTGGCGGCATTCTCGCAGTGGCCGATCACCTGTCACAAAAACGCGTGGCCAATGGCGAAGCACCGTTGACCGTGCGCGCGGTGCTGGACGCCATGATAATGGCCCACGAGATCCAGGGTGTGATGGCCCTGGAAAACGCCTTCAACCGTGTCGGGCTCGACCATGTGCTGCTGGTGAAAGTCGCCTCCACCGCGGTCACGGCCAAGTTGATGGGGGCCAACCGTGAGCAACTGTTGGCGGCTTTGTCCCATGCCTTTGTCGATGGCCAGGCACTGCGCACGTATCGGCATGCGCCCAACGCTGGGTCGCGCAAGTCCTGGGCGGCGGGGGATGCATCCAGCCGCGGTGTGCGCCTGGCGGACATCGCCATGCGCGGCGAAATGGGCATTCCCGGCGTGTTGAGTGCGCCGCAATGGGGCTTCTATGACGTGCTGTTCAGTCACACCAACAAGGACCTGGCGCTCAAGCCTGAAGAGCAGCGCCGGTTCAGCCTGTCGCAGACGTACGCCAGCTACGTGATGGAAAACGTGCTGTTCAAGATCAGCTTTCCGGCCGAGTTCCATGCGCAAACCGCCTGCGAGGCGGCGGTGGCCCTGCACCCGCTGGTGCGCAATCGCCTGTCGGAGATCGAGCGGATTGTTATCACCACCCACGAATCGGCGATCCGCATCATTTCCAAGGTCGGGTCCCTGGCCAATGCGGCTGACCGTGATCATTGCCTGCAGTACATGACCGCCGTGCCCCTGGCCTTTGGCAACCTGGTGGCCGAGCACTACGAAGACAGCTTCCACAGGGCGCACCCGATCATCGACCAGTTGCGCGAGAAGATGGTGATTGTCGAGGACCCGCGTTTCACCCGGGAATACCTGGAAGCCGACAAGCGCTCCATCGCCAACGCGGTGCAGGTGTTTTTCAAGGACGGTTCCAGCACCGAGCAGGTGGTGGTCGAGTACCCCATTGGCCATCGCCGGCGCCGGGCCGAAGGCATCCCGTTGCTGGAGGACAAGTTCAAAGCCAACTTGGCGACGCGGTTTACCGCCCAGCGTTCGGCGCAGATTTTTGCCCTGTGCAAAGACCCGGAACAACTAGAGGCCACGCCGGTGCAGCGCTTTGTCGACCTGCTGGTGATTTGACGGCCGCGCCTGCAACCAAAAAGCCCGCATCAGCGGGCTTTTTTCGTCTGGCGGTCAGCGTTCGCGACGCTTGAGGCGCCAGGTCTCTGCCGGCAGCTTGGTGATGGCGAACCCTGCCAGCAGCAGGCTGGAGTAGATCAGCAATTCCCGGGACAGGGCCTGGCCTTCGTACCAGGCGCCGATGATCACAGCGAACACCGGGAAGATGATGAACACGAAGGACAAGATGATTGCGCTCAAGCGCTTGAGCAGCATGAAGTACACGATAAAACCGCCCACCGACGCCACCAGCCCCAGGTACAGCAGGGCGCCCCACGAGCGCTGGGTGATGGCGTGGAAGTCGGGTGTTTCCAGGACCCAGCCGGCGACAAACAGCATCAACCCGGCGATGCCGATGGGCAGGGTGTTGTAGGTGATGACGCTGATGGCGCTGCCCTGTTTTTTGGTCATCACGTAGCACAGGGCATGCAGCACCGCGGCGGCGAGGATCGCCAGCACGCCGAAGAACTCCGCGTGATCCAGGCGCAGGCCCTGGCTGCGCAAAATCAGGTAGAGGCTGGTAAAGCCGATGGCGATGCCGAGCACTTGCGAGGCGTGGATTTTTTCCCGCAGAAAGATCGCCGAGAACATCAGGATAAACACCGGCATGCAACTGAACAGCAAGGCGGTGAGGCCGGAAGAAACATGCATTTCCCCGTAGTTCAGCAGGTAGTAAGGCACGCCGAAGTAGCACAGGGTGACGAACACCAGGAACCCGCGCTGTGGCCGAGGAAACATCAGTGGTTCGCGGCGCAGCAGGGCAAAGCCGAGGAACAGCGGAAAGGCAATCAGGAAGCGCAGGCCGGCAGCCGTCAGCGGCGGCACGCTTTCCACGGCGATCTTGATCCCCAGCCAAGTGGTGCCCCAACTCAGGCACACCACCAGGAACAGCAGGCTGGTCACCAGCCCGGCCAGCGCCGGCCTGGAGCGACGGAGGGTGCTGGGTTGGGCGGTTGAGGCGGTCATCCTGACATTCCTTTCGTGGGGCGGAATTGACCTCTATATTGAGCGGGTCTGTTCCGGAAATTGAACCTGAATCCCACGCTATTGGGGAAAATGATGGCTGTCAAAGTAAGTATTGACACGGTGTCAATGATGCGCGCCGAGCTGCTTCAAGGCGTGGGCGCCAAGTACAAACGCCTGGCGCAGGCGATCGAAAGGGCCATCGCCGAGGGCACCTTCGAGCCCGCGGCCAAGCTGCCGCCCCATCGCTGGCTGGCGGACAAGCTGGGCGTGACCATCGGCACCATCAGTCGCGCCTACGCCGAGCTGGAACGTTTGGGTTTGGTGGTGGCGCGGGTCGGCGACGGCACTTATGTACGGCACTCGGGCCTGCAGCGCCCGCGTGACAGTGGCTTTCGCAATGTCAGCGATGAGCCGCAGCCGTACTTCGACATGAGCCGCAACACCCATATCCCGGGACCGGAAACTCGCTTCATGGCGCAGAGCCTGCACGCCCTGGCGGAGCAGCCGCAGCGGCTGCAAGAGATCAGCCGCTACAGCGACGAGGCCGGCCTGGCCCATCACCGGGCAGCCGGTGCATGCTGGCTGTCGCAGGAGGATTTTGTCGCGCAACCCGAGCAGGTCATTTGCGTCAACGGCGCCCAGCACGGGCTGCACATTGCCTTGCTGGCGCTGCTCAAGGCGGGGGACACCTTGGTCACCGAGCAATTGACCTACCCCGGGTTGATCAGCACTGCAAGGATGCTCGGCATCAAGCTGATCGGCCTGGCGATGGACGAGGAGGGCTTGTTGCCGGCGGCGCTGGACGAGGTGTGTCGCCAGCATCGGGTGGCGGCCTTGTATTGCACCCCGACCATCCAGAACCCCACGGCCGCGGTGCAGTCGCCGGCCCGGCGTCAGGCCATTGCCGAGCTGTGCCGCCAGCACAACCTGCTGATTCTGGAAGATGAAACCCATGCGCTGCTGGTGGATCGGCGCCCGGCGCCCCTGAGTCATTTCGCCCCCGAGCGCACGGTGCTCATCAGCAGCTTGAGCAAAGCGGTGTCGGCGGGGTTGCGAGTGGGTTTTGTGCATGGCCCGCTGCCCCTGGTCGGGCGGCTGGCGGCGGCGTTGCGCGCCACCTGCTGGATGGCCACGCCCCTGAGCCTGGAGCTGGCCACGAACTGGATCGACAGTGGCGTGGCCGAGCAGTTGCGGCAGGCGCAAATCAGCGAGATCGGCCGGCGCAAGGCGCTGGTCAGTGACCTGTTGGCGGGCTTCGAGTGGCGTAGCCCGCCGGGCAGTCCGCATTTCTGGATCAGGGTGCCCGAGCCGTGGCGGGCCTCGGAAATCGAGGCCGAATTGAAGCGCAATCACTACCTGGTGGCCACGGCTGAGGCCTTTGCCGTGGGCCAGGCCGCTGTGGCGCAATACCTTCGCGCCAGTGTCTGCAACACCCAGGCGGACGATGCTCGGCTACAGGAAGGATTTGCGGCCCTGGGGCGGGCGTTGGCGCCTTTGTAGGCGCCGGTTTTGCTGGCGAGGGGATTAGGGCGGGGCGGTTATTTGAAGCGCCGTTCCACGCCTTTTTCCACGAGGATCTTCGCCGAAATCTCTTCCACGGAAAAATGCGTGGAGTTGATGTGGGGAATGTTCTCGCGGCGGAACAGATTCTCCACTTCCCGCACTTCGAATTCGCACTGGGCGTAGCTGGAGTAGCGGCTGTTGGGCTTGCGCTCGTTGCGGATGGCGGTGAGGCGGTCCGGGTCGATGGTCAGGCCGAACAGTTTGTGCTGGTGGGCGCGCAGGGCTGCGGGCAGTTGCAGGCGCTCCATGTCGTCTTCGGTCAGCGGGTAGTTGGCCGCGCGGATGCCGAATTGCATGGCCATGTACAGGCAGGTCGGGGTCTTGCCGCAGCGCGATACGCCCACCAGGATCAGGTCGGCCTTGTCGTAATAGTGGGTGCGGGCACCGTCGTCGTTGTCCAGGGCGAAGTTCACCGCCTCGATGCGCTCCATGTAGTTGGAGTTGTGGCCGATGGAATGGGACTTGCCCACCGAGTACGACGAGTGCTCGGTCAGTTCCTGCTCCAGGGGCGCGAGGAAGGTGGAGAAGATGTCGATCATGAAACCATTGGAGGTCGCGAGGATCTCACGGATGTCTTGGTTGACGATGGTGTCGAAGATAATCGGCCGAAATCCGTCTTTTTCGGCGGCGATATTGATTTGTTGTACCATGGCCCGCGCTTTTTCCACGCTGTCGATGTAGGGCCGCGTGAATTTGTTGAAGGTAATGTTTTCGAACTGCGCCAACAGGCTTTGGCCCAGGGTTTCGGCTGTGATGCCGGTGCCGTCGGAAATAAAGAAAGCAGATCGTTTCATTTGCGGCTTGGGCCTTAAGCTGGTGACGATTCTTGGATATGATAGGCGCGATTTGTCGGCCGGGAATGGCCCGCATTCTCACTTATTTTCCAGGTCCAGGCCATACAGCGGGCGAACGCTCCAACGAGCAGCCCGCTTCTGAGCTTTTCCAACACAGTTAGTGGAGAGATCACCTTGGTAGAGTACGTAGTTTCCCTCGATAAGCTCGGCGTCCATGATGTAGAGCATGTGGGGGGCAAGAACGCATCCCTCGGCGAGATGATCAGCAACCTCGCGGGTGCGGGCGTATCGGTCCCTGGTGGCTTTGCCACGACGGCTCAGGCTTATCGTGATTTCCTCGAGCTGAGCGGCCTCAACGACCAGATCCACGCCGCGCTCGATGCGCTGGACGTCGACGACGTCAACGCCCTCGCCAAGACCGGCGCCCAGATCCGCCAGTGGATCATGGAAGCCGAATTCCCCGAACAACTGAACGCCGAAATTCGTACCGCCTTCGCCGCACTGTCGGCCGGCAACCCAGACATGGCGGTGGCCGTGCGCTCCTCGGCCACCGCCGAAGACCTGCCAGACGCTTCCTTCGCGGGCCAGCAGGAAACCTTCCTGAACATCCGTGGCGTCGAGAACGTCATCCGCGCGGCCAAGGAAGTGTTCGCTTCCCTGTTCAACGATCGGGCCATTTCCTACCGCGTGCACCAGGGCTTCGACCACAAACTGGTCGCCCTGTCTGCCGGCGTGCAGCGCATGGTGCGTTCGGAAACCGGCACAGCCGGCGTGATGTTCACCCTCGACACCGAGTCGGGCTTCCGTGACGTGGTGTTTATCACCGGCGCCTACGGCCTGGGCGAAACCGTCGTACAAGGCGCGGTCAACCCGGACGAATTCTACGTTCACAAAAACACCCTGGAAGCCGGTCGCCCTGCGATCCTGCGCCGCAACCTGGGCAGCAAAGCCATCAAGATGATCTACGGCGACGAAGCCAAGGCCGGCCGTTCGGTGAAAACCGTCGACGTCGACAAGGCTGATCGCGCCCGTTTCTGCCTGACTGACGCTGAAGTCAGCGAGCTGGCCAAGCAGGCGATGATCATCGAGAAGCACTACAAGTGCCCAATGGACATCGAATGGGCCAAAGACGGCGATGACGGCAAGCTGTACATCGTCCAGGCCCGTCCTGAAACCGTGAAGAGCCGTACTTCGGCCAACGTTATGGAGCGCTACCTGCTCAAGGAAACCGGCACGGTGCTGGTGGAAGGCCGTGCCATCGGCCAGCGCATCGGCGCGGGCAAGGTGCGGATCATCAGGGACGTGTCGGAAATGGACAAAGTCCAGCCCGGCGACGTACTGGTTTCCGACATGACCGACCCGGACTGGGAACCGGTGATGAAGCGCGCCAGCGCCATCGTGACCAACCGTGGCGGTCGTACCTGCCACGCAGCGATCATCGCTCGCGAGTTGGGGATCCCGGCTGTTGTAGGTTGCGGCAACGCCACCCAACTGCTGAAGGATGGCCAGGGCGTGACTGTGTCCTGCGCTGAAGGCGACACCGGTTTCATCTTCGAAGGCGAGCTGGGCTTCGACATCAAGCAGAACTCGGTGGATGCCATGCCGGACCTGCCGTTCAAGATCATGATGAACGTCGGCAACCCTGATCGTGCCTTCGACTTCGCCCAGTTGCCGAACGCCGGGGTGGGCCTGGCCCGTCTGGAGTTCATCATCAACCGCATGATCGGTGTGCACCCCAAGGCCTTGCTGAACTACGCCGGGCTGCCGCTGGACATCAAGGAAAGCGTCGACAAGCGCATTGCCGGCTACAACGACCCGGTGGACTTCTACGTCGACAAGCTGGTGGAAGGCATCAGCACCCTGGCTGCGGCATTCACGCCGAAGAAAGTCATCGTGCGCCTGTCGGACTTCAAGTCCAACGAATACGCCAACCTGATCGGCGGCAAGCTCTACGAGCCGGAAGAAGAAAACCCGATGCTGGGCTTCCGTGGTGCGTCGCGTTACATCAGCGAGTCCTTCCGTGACTGCTTCGAACTCGAGTGCCGCGCCCTCAAGCGCGTGCGCAACGAGATGGGCCTGACCAACGTCGAAATCATGGTGCCGTTCGTTCGTACCCTGGGCGAAGCCAGCCAAGTGGTGGATCTGTTGGCCGAGAACGGCCTCAAGCGCGGCGAAAACGGCCTGCGCGTGATCATGATGTGCGAGCTGCCGTCCAACGCGATCCTCGCCGAAGAGTTCCTCGAGTACTTCGACGGGTTCTCCATCGGTTCCAACGACCTGACCCAGCTGACCCTGGGCCTGGACCGTGACTCCGGGATCATTGCCCACCTGTTCGATGAGCGGAACCCGGCGGTGAAGAAGCTGCTGGCCAACGCCATTGCTGCCTGCAACAAGGCCGGCAAGTACATCGGCATTTGCGGCCAGGGCCCTTCGGACCACCCGGACCTGGCCAAGTGGCTGATGGAGCAGGGCATCGAAAGCGTTTCGTTGAACCCGGACTCCGTGTTGGAAACCTGGTTCTTCCTGGCTGAAGGTCAAGCCGCAGGCTGATCCGTGGAGCAAGTGCCGGTCGGTCTGAGCGCTGACCGGCACTTTACGATTCAAGCAGGGCGAGCTCCTTCCGGGTGCCGCCCTTTTTTGTGCAAGAAGATTATGCAAAGCAGCAGTGATTTGTTTCCCGTCGCCTTGATCAGTGCAGAACGTCGAGGCGACCTGAGTGAAGACGTCTACCGCCTGAAACCCGGCAACAGCCCGGACCCTTCTGTGGAGCTGGCCGTTACCCGTCTGGGCCTGGCCGATGAGCCCGAAGCCCGCGGGATTCCGGTGATTTTGCTTCACGGCAGTTTTTCCAACCGGCGCTTCTGGTATTCGCCTAAAGGGCTGGGGCTGGGGGCTTACCTGACGCGCGCCGGTTTCGACGTGTGGATTCCAGAGATGCGCGGTCATGGCCTGTCCCGGCGCAACGCCGATTACCGCAAGAATCGCGTGGCCGACTACGCCCGTTACGATTTGCCGGCCATCGGCGCCTTTGTGCGCGAGCAAAGCGGGCAGGTTCCCCACTGGATCGGCCATTCCCTGGGCGGCACCACCTTGGCCGCGGCCCTGGGCGGGCATTACTTGGGTGAGCCGGCTGTGGCGTCAGCGGCGTTTTTCGGCAGCCAGATCAGCCGTACTTACTGGCCGTTGAAGATTCCGCCGGTGGAATGGGGCGGGCGCTTGATCCTCAAGCGGTTTGCCCAACTGTCGGGGTCACGGCTCAAGCGCGGCCCGGAGGACGAGCCCATTGGCCTGGCCCTGGAAAGCATGCGCTGGCACGGCTTGTTTGGTCGCTTCGGCGACGCGCAGAAGGATTGGTGGGCGGGCCTGGCCGAGGTGACGGTTCCGGTCCTGGCAGTCAGTGCAGCCGGCGATCACCAAGACCCGACCTGGGCCTGCCGCAAGCTCTTCGAGCAGATGGGGGCCGAGCACAAGCAGTTCATCTGCCTGGGGCGTGACCAGGGTTTCAGCGGTAATTTCGGTCATGTGGAGATGTTGGTGAGCAAAGAGGCGCAGACTGAAGTGTGGCCGCTGGTCGCACGCTGGCTGCAGGACCCACAGGCGCCGCTGTTGGCGACAGCCGTGGAGCAGACGGTAACGGTTTGAGGCGAAGGCTCTGACAAGGGCATTTCGCTCTGTTCGGCTTGCGGCTAAGATATGACGCGTTACGCTTTTCTGGTCATATTCAGTTGTTTTGGCAACATTCTGTTCGTTCTTAAAGGGTGACGCCGGAGATCTACCTCACTTTCTATCGTGTTCTTTCTGCTACAGGAGTTTCTCGATGAACCATTACCTGACACCTGACCTGTGCGACGCCTACCCGGACCTGGTGCAAGTGGTTGAGCCCATGTTCAGCAACTTTGGTGGCCGCGATTCCTTTGGTGGCGAAATCGTCACCATCAAGTGCTTCGAGGACAACTCCCTGGTCAAGGAGCAGGTCGAGCTCAAGGGCAATGGCAAGGTGTTGGTGGTCGATGGCGGAGGCTCCCTGCGGCGGGCCTTGCTCGGCGACATGCTGGCCGAGAAAGCGGCGAAGAACGGTTGGGAGGGGCTGGTGGTCTATGGCTGCATTCGCGACGTGGACGTGATCGCTCAAACCGACCTGGGGGTCCAGGCCCTGGCCAGTCACCCGATGAAGACCGACAAGCGCGGCATTGGTGATCTGAACGTGGCGGTGACCTTTGCTGGTGTGACCTTCCGTCCGGGCGAGTATGTCTACGCCGACAACAACGGGGTGATCGTGTCGCCCAGCCCCCTGAAAATGCCTGAATAAACAGTCGACCTAGCAAGGGATGAGGATGTTCGAGGAAGAAAACGCGCAGTGGGGGCTGGTGCATGCCCTGGTGCTGGATGGTAAAGGCGGTGCGCGTTCGATTGCCCGGACTGAGCTCGACGATCTGCAACTGCAAGCCCATGAAAGCCTCTGGTTGCATTGGGATCGCAGTCATCCGCAAACCCAGACCTGGCTGCGCCGCTCCAGTGGCCTGAGTGCCTTCAGCTGTGACTTGCTGCTTGAGGAAAACACCCGGCCGCGCCTGTTGGCGTTGCCGGACTCCGAACTCTTGCTGTTCTTGCGCGGGATCAACCTCAACCCGGGGGCCGAGCCGGAAGACATGGTGTCGGTGCGTATCTTCGCCTCCGCCCAACGGGTGATCTCCCTGCGTTTGCGTCCCTTGCGCGCCACGGACGAATTGCTGGTGCAACTGGCCGAAGGCAAGGGGCCGAAAAACGCCTCTGAACTCATCCTTTATATGGCTGAATACCTGACCCACAAAGTGCAGGATCTGGTCAGCGACCTGTCTGAAGTGGTCGATGAAGAAGAAGAAAAGCTGGACGCCGACGAACGGTATACCCCCGAGCACGGGAGCATTTTGCAGATCCGTCGTCGGGCTGCCGGACTCAAGCGCTTCCTGGCCCCGCAGCGGGATATTTTTGGCCAGTTGAGCCGCAGCAAATTGCCCTGGTTCGCCGATGACGATGGCGACTACTGGAACGAATTGAACAACAGCCTGACCCGTTACCTGGAAGAGCTGGAACTGACCCGAGAGCGCGTGGGGCTTGCGCTGGAGGCCGAAGACCGGCGTTTGAGCGTGCGCATGAATCGCACCATGTACCGCTTTGGGGTGATCACCGGGATCTTTCTGCCGATGAGTTTTCTCACCGGTTTGTTGGGGATCAACGTGGGCGGTATTCCGTTCTCTTCGAGCCCCTACGGTTTTGCCATTGCCTGCCTGATGATGGTTTCGGTGGCGCTGGGGCAGTGGTGGTTATTCCGTCGTTTGCGCTGGGTCTGACACATGAGCCATGTGACCCGAATAAATTTGATCGCGTCTTTCACAGACATCACGAGAGGTGCGTATGCACGATCCGTTTGAACAGTCTTTGCGTGACATGCTCAAGGCCACGCCGTCCAGCCGAGACGACGATGCTTGCCTTGGCCGCGTACTGAAAACCGCCAACCGCCAGGTGGGTGCAGGCGACCTGTTCAGCTTGCTGGGCCGCTGGCTGCCGGCGCTGATGATCGCCCTCAATAACGGCTCGGCCCATATCGCGCCGGTGTCCCGTCGTAAACCTACTGCTCGCATTGCTGATAAGGCTGATTGAATATGGAACTTGATCTCTGGACTCAGAGCCTGGTCACTGCGATGACTGCCTTGTGGACCAAGGTGGCGAACTTCATTCCCAACCTGTTTGGCGCCCTGGTAGTGCTGCTGCTGGGTTTTGTCGTGGCCAAGCTGCTCGACACCTTGCTGTCCAAGCTGCTGGCCAAGCTGGGCCTGGATCGCCTGATGGGCGGCACCGGCTTGACCAAGCTGCTGTCGCGCGCCGGCCTCAAGGTGCCGATTTCCACGTTGATCGGCAAGATCGTGTATTGGTTCGTGTTGCTGATTTTCCTGGTTTCCGCTGCCGAATCCCTTGGTCTTGAGCGCGTTTCGGCTACGCTCGATATGCTCGCGCTGTATTTGCCGAAGGTTTTCGGCGCTGCGCTGGTGCTGCTGGTGGGGGTTTTGCTGGCGCAATTGGCCAATGGCCTGGTGCGCGGCGCGGCTGAAGGGGTAGGGCTGGACTACGCCAGCGGCCTGGGGCGAATTGCCCAGGGGCTGGTGATCATCATCAGTATTTCTGTAGCGATCAGTCAGTTGGAGGTCAAAACCGACCTGCTCAACCACGTGATCGTGATTGTGTTGATTACCGTTGGTCTGGCGGTTGCGCTGGCGATGGGCTTGGGAAGTCGGGAAATTGCCGGGCAGATTCTTGCCGGGATCTATGTGCGTGAGTTGTACCAGGTTGGGCAACAAGTGCGAGTTGGCGAGGTCGAAGGCCAGATCGAAGAGATCGGCACGGTTAAAACTACATTGCTGACCGACGAGGGTGAGCTAGTCTCTCTCTCCAATCGGATCCTGCTGGAACAGCATGTAAGTAGCCGCTAACCCGGCAAACCCTGCTAATGTATGCCGCCGCAAAAATGCCCCCCACCGGGCTGCGGCGGACATTGACCTGACTGTCGGCACGACTCGTTTTGAATAAAGCTCAATCGCTATCCACGCGCTACGACCCCCGCGAGCTCTCTGATGAGGAGTTGGTTGCGCGCTCGCATTCCGAGCTGTTTCACGTCACCCGCGCCTATGAAGAGTTGATGCGGCGCTATCAGAGAACCCTGTTTAATGTTTGTGCGCGTTATTTAGGGAACGATCGCGATGCGGACGATGTCTGTCAGGAAGTGATGCTGAAGGTGCTGTATGGCCTTAAGAACTTTGAGGGTAAATCGAAGTTCAAGACATGGCTATATAGCATCACCTACAACGAATGCATCACGCAGTATCGAAAGGAACGGCGCAAGCGTCGCTTGATGGACGCTTTAAGTCTTGACCCCCTCGAGGAGGCCTCTGAAGAAAAGGCGCCGAAACCTGAGGAAAAGGGCGGACTTGATCGCTGGTTGGTGCATGTCAACCCGATTGATCGGGAGATTCTGGTGCTACGTTTTGTCGCAGAGCTGGAGTTCCAAGAGATCGCGGACATCATGCACATGGGTTTGAGTGCTACAAAAATGCGTTACAAACGTGCTCTAGATAAATTGCGTGAGAAATTTGCAGGCATTGCTGAAACTTAGTTCGGCGCAAATATCTCTTACGTCTAGGTGAGTTCTGATAGACTTGCCGCCGAGTTGTCCCCCGGTATGTGGGACTGCTTTACAATCACCAGATGGGGATTTAACGGATGAAACTGAAAAACACCTTGGGCATTGCCATTGGTTCTATTGTTGCCGTGACTTCGTTCGGCGTTCTGGCGCAAGGCCAAGGCGCGGTCGAGGGTGAACTGTTTTACAAAAAACAGTACAACGACAGCGTTAATCACGTTGAAGACGGCTTCAACCCAGGCGCATCGATCGGTTACTTCCTGACCGACGACCTGTCGTTGAATGCTACCTACGACAAGACCAACCACACCCGTTCGAACGACGGTACTGGTAACCAGAAAATCAAGGGCGACAACTTCGGCCTGAACGCTCAGTACCACTTTGGTACCGTGGGTGACGCTCTGCGTCCATACGTTTCCGGCGGTGTTGCTCACAAGAGCATGACCAACGTGATCGCTGACGGTCACAGCGGCCGCGACCAGTCGACTTTCCTGACTGCAGGCGCCGGTGTTAAGTACTACTTCACCGACAACCTGTTCGCCCGTGCCGGTGTTGAAGCTGACTACAAACTGGACAACGGCAAGTGGGACTACGCTCCTACCGTTGGTCTGGGTGTGAACTTCGGCGGCAGCGGTGGCAAAGTTGCTCCAGCACCTGCCCCAGCACCAGCTCCAGTAGCTGAGCCAGCTCCAGAAGCTCCAGTAGCTGAAGTGGTTCGCGTTGAGCTGGACGTTAAGTTCGACTTCGACAAGTCCGTCGTTAAGCCTAACAGCTACGCTGACATCAAGAACCTGGCTGATTTCATGAATCAGTACCCACAAACCACCACCGTTGTTGAAGGTCACACTGACTCCGTCGGTCCTGACGCTTACAACCAGAAGCTGTCTGAGCGTCGCGCTAGCGCCGTTAAACAAGTTCTGGTCAACCAATACGGTGTTGGCGCTAACCGCGTTCAATCCGTTGGTTACGGTGAGTCCCGCCCAGTTGCCGACAACGCAACTGAAGCTGGCCGCGCTGTTAACCGTCGCGTAGAAGCGTCGGTAGAAGCTCAAGCTAAGTAATTAGCCTGCAGCTCTGAAAAACCCGGCCTAGGCCGGG
>NZ_JALQCX010000013.1:0-66175 GCF_023241665.1 Pseudomonas morbosilactucae
GCTTGCCAGCGATGGCGTCCGTGAGAACGATGTCCGCTCCAAGGCCTATCGCCGGCAAGCCGGCTCCTACAGGGCGAGGGCGTTCGTGAGAGCGATGTTCGTTCCGGGGTTAGCGGTAGCGCCGTGGGTCGGCGTCGATCAGGCTGGCCAGTTGGGTCAGGGCAAAGCGCAGCTCATCCTGGGTGGTGGGCGACATCAGCACCACCCGCACACAGCGCGAACTGACGCCGCGCTCCGCCTGGAACTGAGTCCCACTCATCACCAGCACGCCATTGGCCCGGGCCAGGGTGGCGAACTCATCGCCGGTCCAGGGCTCCGGTAAGGTCAGCCACAGGTGATAACTATGGGGCTGGGTCTGCACCTGCAGGCCGGCAAAGACCTCGCGGGCGATGGCCTGGCGCGCCGCCGCCTCGGTGCGCTGGGTTTGCACCAGCTTGCGGTCCAACCCCTCGACAATCACATTGCTCGCCAACTGCGCCGTCAGGGGCGAGGGCATCCACACGCTGCTGCGCACCATCGAACTCAGGCGCGACAGCAACTTCGGCGGGCTGTAGAGATAGCCCACGCGCAACGCCGGCATGATCGCCTTGGACAGGCTGGTGAGGTACACCGAACGCTCCGGCGCGTAGGTAGAAAGCGGCTTGATCGACGGATCGGTGGCGAGAAACCCGTAGATGTCGTCGTCGATGATCAGGAAGTCGAACTCTTCGGCAATCGCTGCGATTTGCGCGCGACGCCCTGGCGACATGATCGCCGTGGTGGGGTTCTGGCAACTGGCGACGCACACCAGCAACGCCGGTTTTTCCCGCAGGCACTGCTCGCGCAGGGCCTCGGGAATCATCCCCTCCTCATCCATCGCCACACCCCGCAGGCGCCGCTCCAGGCCATGGGCCACGGAGAGAATGCCCGGGTAACTCAACGACTCGCAAAGCACCAGGTCCCCGGCATTGCTCAGAGCACCGATGGCCACCATCAGCCCGTGCTGGGCACCCGAGGTGATCACCACTTGCTGCCAATGGGCTTCGGGCAACGCGTGCCGCAACCACTGGGCACCGGCCTCGCGATGGGCCGGGTGGCCGCCGTCCGGGGCATAGTCCAGGGCGCGACCGAAGTCGCTGCTGCGGGCCATGCCCACCAAAGCACCCCGCAACCAGTACTCCAGGGTTTCGCTGTAGGGCTTGATGATCGACAAGTCCAAGGCTTCGGATTGCCCCAGGGACAGGGACGGCGCGCTGGACCCTTCAGGCACCATCAACGCCGGTTGCGCCAGCACATAAGTGCCGCGCCCCACCTCGCCCTGCACCAGGCCACGACGCTGGGCTTCGCTGTAGGCGCGGCTGATGGTGCCGGGGGTGACGTTCAGGGTGACCGCCAGCTCCCGCAGGGTCGGCAGGCGATCACCGTCATTCAACAATCCGCTGCCGATATCCCGCGCCAGGGCGTCAGCGATGGACAGGTAGACCGGCTGGTTGAACTCGCTTAACTGGGGAACCCACATAGAGGCTGATGACCCTCGGCTGCGTTGAAGTGGGCCGGAGCATATCACAGGCCATCACTCGCCTCTTGCATCGACTCAATCAGTGGATTGATTCGATTAACACGCACATGAAAAACCGCAGGCGACTCGATAGATTTTTTATACCCCCTATAAATACTTATAAATCATCAAGTTAATTCCTCACAAAGAGCTTCAGAGATAAAACCAAGTCGAGAAACAATTGAATCGATTCAATTCGTTGAAATACACTCAACCACCATCAACTCAATCGATTCAATCCCACTCCCACTCCACGCCAGTCGAGATGCCATGCACAGTCTCAGAAAGGACCTGTCCCTCTCCGCCGTGATCGCCGGCCTGATCGCCGTGATCATTTCCTACGCCGGCCCCCTGATCATAGTGTTCCAGGCCGCCCGCGAAGCCCACTTGCCCAGCGACCAGGTGTCATCCTGGATCTGGGCCATCTCCATCGGCAGCGGCCTCACCGGCCTGCTGCTCAGTTGGCGCTTGAAGGTGCCGGTGATCACCGCCTGGTCCACGCCCGGTGCGGCGCTGCTGGTGTCGATGCTGCCAACGGTGTCGCTGCCCCAGGCCATCGGCGCCTACATGGTCGCCTCGTTGATCATTGCCGTGGTCGGGCTTTCCGGGGCTTTCGACAAGCTGATGAGCCGCCTGCCCAAGGCCATTGCCGCCGCCATGCTGGCGGGCATTCTGTTCCGCTTCGGCGCCGGACTTTTTACCTCGGTGACCCTGCAACCGGCCCTGGTGCTGGCCATGATTGCCGCCTACTTGCTGGGCAAGCGCCTGTCACCGCGCTACGCGATTCTCGCGGTGCTGCTGGTGGGCTGTGCAGTGGCCGCCGGCCTAGGTGAATTCAACGGTGGCTCCATCACCCTGGCAGTGGCCCAACCGATCTTCATGGCCCCCGAGTGGAACTGGCACGCGATCATCAACATCGGCCTGCCCCTGGCCCTGGTGACCCTCACCGGGCAATACGTCCCGGGCATGGCGGTGATGCGCAGCGCCGGCTACACCACCCCGGCGCGCTCCATCGTGTCCTGGACGGCCCTGACGTCAGTGCTGCTGGCACCCTTCGGCTCCCACGGCATCAACCTCGCGGCCATCACCGCCGCCATCTGCACCGGCCGCGAAGCCCATGAAGACAAGGACAAGCGCTACATCGCCGGGATCGCCTGCGGGCTGTTTTACCTCCTCATGGGGGTGTTTGGCGCGACCCTGGCGTCGGTGTTCGCCGCCCTGCCCAAGGAGCTGATTGCCGCCTTGGCCGGCCTCGCCCTATTCGGCGCCATCAGCGCTGGCCTGAGTGGTGCCATGGCTGACGAAAAACAACGGGAAGCGGCCCTGATCACCTTTCTGGTGACCGCCTCCGGCATGAGTTTCCTCGGCCTGGCGGCGGCGTTCTGGGGCTTGATCTTCGGCCTGGTGGCTCACGGCGTGCTCACCTACACCCGGGACAAGTCCGTGCTGGGCGCGGCGCAAAACCCGCGCTGAATCAGGTGGCGCCATCGCCACTGTTACCAAATTCGAAATGCTTCATGTCAAGAAAAGCGCTTTCTCTCCACGAGACGGCGCTTTATCCTTCCCGTCCCAAAGCAGAACCGTTTCACCTTCTCTTGTAAATCAGCCGTTTGCCGTGGTGCTTCGCCCCGCCGCATGCCGCCTGATGCCAGCCCATTTCTAGAAAAAGACTGCCATTTCATCCTTATGCCTGACGTACCTACTTTTAAAGACAGCGCTGTCTCACACCCCAATGCCCGCCACAAAGCCCTGGCTCTGCTCAGCGCCCTGGGGTTTGCCAGCTGCGCTCACGCGGCGCCCGCCTTCGACAGCGACTCGACCTGGATGCTCGGCGACTGGAACGGCACGCGCACAGACCTGGCTCGCCAGGGCTACGACCTCAAGATGGACTACGTCGGCGAAGTGGGCGCCAACCTGCACGGTGGCTACGACCATGACCGCGCTGCCCGCTACAGCGATCAGTTCGCCTTCGGCAGTCACCTGGACCTGGAGAAGATCCTTGGCTGGAGCGACGCCGAGTTCCAGCTGACCATCACCGAACGCAGCGGCAACAACATCAGTAACGACCGCATCAACGACCCTCGGGTCGGCGGCTTTACCTCGGCCCAGGAGGTCTGGGGCCGCGGCCAGACCTGGCGCCTGACGCAAATGTGGTACCAGCAGAAATTCTTCGACCAGAAGCTCGACATCAAGGCCGGCCGCTTCGGCCAGGGCGAAGACTTCAACAGCTTCCCCTGCGACTTCCAGAACCTGGCGTTCTGCGGCTCCCAGGTGGGCAACTGGGCCGGCAGCGTCTGGTACAACTGGCCGGTCAGCCAATGGGCACTGCGGGTCAAATATCACCTGACCCCGGAGCTCTATGCCCAGGTCGGCGCCTACGAGCAGAACCCGTCCAACCTGGACCGCGGCAACGGCTTCAAGCTCAGCGGCAGCGGCACCCAAGGCACCCTGCTGCCAGTAGAACTGGTGTGGACGCCCAAGCTCGGCGGGCTGCCGGGCGAATACCGCGCCGGCTATTACTACAGCAGCGCCAAGGCCAGCGACGTCTATAAAGACGGCAACGGCCAGCCAGCGGCCCTGAGCGGCGACGCCTACCGCAGCAGCTCGAGCAAGCACGGCCTGTGGCTGGGCGCGCAACAGCAGGTCACCAGCCTGTCCAGCGACCATTCCCGGGGCTTGAGTGTGTTCGCCAACGTGACGATGCACGACAAGAAGACCAACGCCATCGACAACTACGTCCAGGCCGGCCTGGTCTACAAGGGGCCGTTCGACGCCCGGGCAAAAGACGATATCGGCTTTGCCGTGGCCCGGGTCCACGTCAACCCGGCGTACCGCAAGAACGCCGAGGCGACGAACCAGGCCAACGTGGTCTTCGACTACGACAACCCGGCCTACCTGCCTGTGCAAGACACCGAATACAGCGCCGAGCTGAACTACGGCGTGCACCTGAGCAACTGGCTGACCGTGCGCCCCAACCTGCAGTACATCCGCCATCCGGGCGGTGTCGACCGGGTCGATGACGCACTGATCGGCGGGATCAAGATCCAGAGTTCGTTCTGATCCACCTCGCTGCGCCGAACACTTTTTTGCTGAACCATGCCCGCGCCTGAACGTCATCTACAGTGAACAAGCGCGGGAACACTCTTAACGTCACGGAGAACCACACTATGAGCACTGAGGGTGCTTCAAGTCCTAGCCGCCTGCTGCCGAATCTGCTCGGCATCCTGCTGCTGCTAATGGGCCTGGCCTTGCTGGCCGGGGGGATCAAGCTGAGCATGCTCGGCGGCTCGCTGTACTACCTGCTGGCCGGCCTCGGCCTGATCGTCACCGGCATATTGCTGCTGGCGGGGCGCAGTGCCGCGCTGGGCCTGTACGGGGTGGTGCTGTTCGCCAGCTCGGTCTGGGCACTGTGGGAAGTCGGCCTGGATTGGTGGCAACTGGTGCCGCGCCTGTCGCTGTTCTTCGTCTTGGGCGTGGTCCTGCTGCTGCCCTGGTTCCGCCGTCCGCTGCTGCGCAACGGCCCGGCGCCCCTGGGCACTGCGGTACTGAGTGTGGCCGTGATCCTCGCCGGCGGCTCGGCCATCGGCAGCCAGTTCACCCACCCGGGAGAAATCTCCGGCGAACTGGGCCGCGACACCAGTGACCTGGCCAGCACCGCACCGGCCATGCCCGAAGGCGATTGGCAGGCGTACGGCCGCACCGAGTTCGGTGACCGTTATTCGCCGCTGAAGCAGATTACCCCGGCCAATGCCGGCCAGTTGCAGGAAGCCTGGCGCATCCGCACCGGCGACATGCCGACCGCCAAGGACCCGGTGGAGATCACCAACCAGAACACCCCGCTGAAGGTCAACGGCATGCTCTATGCCTGCACCGCCCACAGCAAGGTGCTGGCACTGGACCCGGACACCGGCAAGGAAATCTGGCGCTTCGACCCGCAGATCCAGGGCCCCAACGGTGATGACTTCCGTGGCTGGGCGCACATGACCTGCCGTGGCGTGTCGTACTACGACGAAGCCAACTTCACCAAGGCCGACGCCATCAGCACCCCGGCCACCCTGTCGGACGCTGGCAAGGCGATTGCCGCCAGTTGCCCGCGTCGCCTGTTCCTGCCGACCGCCGATGCGCGCCTGATCGCCATCAATGCCGACACCGGCAAGGTCTGTGAAGACTTCGGCACCAAAGGCGCCGTGGACCTCAAGGCCGGCATCGGCCCGTTCACCCCGGGCGGCTACTACTCCACCTCGCCTACCGCCATCACTCGCAACCTGGTGATCATCGGCGGCCACGTGACCGACAACGAGTCGACCAACGAGCCTTCCGGCGTGATCCGCGCGTTCGACGTGCATGACGGGCACCTGGTGTGGAACTGGGACGCCGGCAACCCCGACGAAACCACCCCGCTGCCGGCAGGCCGCACCTACACCCGCAACTCGCCGAACATGTGGTCCCTGGCCAGCGTCGACGAGAAGCTGGGCATGATCTACCTGCCCCTGGGCAACCAGATGCCGGACCAATGGGGCGGCAACCGCAGCCCGGGCGCCGAGAAGTTCAGCGCCGGCACCGTGGCCCTGGACCTCGACACCGGCAAGCTGCGCTGGAACTACCAGTTCACCCACCACGACTTGTGGGACATGGACGTGGGCAGCCAACCGACCCTGCTGGACATGAAGACCGCGGACGGCGTCAAGCCAGCACTGATCCAGCCGACCAAGCAAGGCAGCCTGTATGTGCTGGACCGTCGCGACGGTAAGCCAATCGTACCAATCCAGGAAGTACCGGCCCCTACCGGCGCCGTCGAAGGTGACCACACCGCGCCGACCCAGGCCCGTTCCGACCTGAACCTGCTGCCACCGCCGCTGGAAGAGAAAGGCATGTGGGGCGCCACGCCATTTGACCAGATGCTGTGCCGCATCCAGTTCAAGGAACTGCGTTACGAAGGCCAGTACACCCCGCCATCGATCCAGGGCAGCCTGGTCTATCCGGGTAACGTCGGCGTGTTCAACTGGGGCAGCGTCTCGGTGGACCCGGTCCGCCAACTGCTGTTCACCAGCCCGAACTACATGGCCTTCGTGTCCAAGCTGGTGCCGCGTGCCGAAGTGGCCGCCGACAGCAAGCGCGAAAGCGAAACCTCGGGCGTGCAACCTAACGCCGGCGCACCTTACGCAGTGATCATGCACCCGTTCATGTCGCCGTTCGGCGTGCCCTGCCAGGCTCCGGCCTGGGGCTATGTGGCCGGTGTCGACCTGACCACCGCCAAGGTGGTGTGGAAACACAAGAACGGCACCAGCCGCGACAGCTCGCCAGTGCCGATCGGCCTGCCTATCGGCGTACCGAGCATGGGCGGCTCCATGGTCACCGCCGGGGGCGTCGGCTTCCTCAGCGGCACCCTGGACCAGTACATCCGTGCCTATGACGTGAAGAACGGCAAGGAACTGTGGAAGTCCCGCCTGCCAGCCGGCGGCCAAGCCACGCCGATGAGCTACACCGGCAAGGATGGCCAGCAGTACGTGCTGGTGGTCGTGGGCGGCCACGGCTCGCTGGGCACCAAAATGGGTGACTACGTGATTGCCTACAAACTGCCGAAATAAGCGCCAACGGCCGTGTTGAAACAGGCGGCTACCTTCGGGTAGCCGCCTTTTTTTGTGCCTCGTTCAAGCCGTCGACCAAGGCTCGTTTAACTGTTTCAGGCTTTTTCAGGCTACGGAATGACTTTTGGCATCGTTTCTGCGTCGAAGCCAAATATGACCGTTTTGTGACAGATTAATGAATACTCCTGCCCCGCACCGCATTCATCCAGTGCAGCCCTTGTTCCAGCCGCCCATGAAGGTGCATCCATGAAAAACAGAGCCACCGTGATCTGCGCGCAAGATGGGAACATTCTTCTGGTGCGCAAGGACAAGCGCAAATGGGCCCTGCCCGGCGGCAAGGTCGAACCCGGCGAGTCGCCCGCCGAAGCCGCTGCCCGCGAACTGAGCGAAGAGACCGGGCTCGATGTCCAGGAACTGCTGTACCTGCTGCAATTCAGCAGCGGCAACGTGGTGCATCACGTGTTCGAGGCCTCGGTCAGCAACCCCCAGGATGCGCGCCCGCAAAACGAGATCGCCGCCATCCAGTGGCGCCCGTATGCCGTGGCCAGCGAGGTGGATGCAAAACCCGCCACCCGGACCATCATCAGTTCGTTTTTGCGGCGCCTGTAACCCCCTCAGCCCACGCCACCGTGAATACAGACTTTTCCTACCCCTCGTAGCGGACGCCACAGCTTGTTCCTCCGAGCGCCCCTGAGTATGGTTTGGCCTGTCACCGCCCCTTCATTGGCAGACGCGCGCCCCCTCTCTGTTTGCAGCCCGGCGCACCCCGCGCCGCTTTGTGGCCCCTCCCATCACGACGAGCCGGCATCCACACCATGACAACCCACCCAGGTGATCGCGCACCTGCCGAGCAGCGCTATATGTCCCTCACCAGTAACGACTGCAACATCCCCGCCTTGCTGATCGACACCCAGGTCCCGCTGGATGTTCTGCATGAAGCAGCGGCCCACCGCATCCGCGCTGCCGCCCAGTTGCTGGAAAACATCGCCAGCCACGACGACCTCCACAACAACCCCGCGTTGCTCCAGGATTTCGCCCAGTTGTGCGTCATCCCCCTGCGCGACGGTTGCGACCTGCTGGATGTGCTGGGGCGGCGCCTGCAGGAAAAGATCCTCTGAGCGCAGAAACGGGCTGGGAAGCCTCAACGAAATAGGGCAGCATCGGCCGCCACCACCGGAGAGGCATCATGCACAGGGACGACGCGGACAAGGGTTTTGAGCAGTTGGAGCACTGGCTGGGCGACTCGCCAGAGGCCCCCTGGAATGAATACATCACCGAGCACGTCGCCAAAGGCGTGCTGCACCAGTTCTCCCCCATAGCGTGGCAGCAGCTCGCCGATGTGCTGCTGAGCAAACCCGAATACTGGCAACAACGCTGTGCGACCGCCCTTGGGGAAGCCCCCACGGCACCTTGCATCGCCCTGCTGAAACGCCTGCTGGCGCAATCCCCCTACCTGGATGTTCGGGTCCTGGCGATCTACCACCTCGACTGGTGCGAGACGCCCATCGAGCAGCAGTACCGTTCGTGCATCCAGGAGGTCATCGCCCGCCTGCCCGCTGCAGAGGTCGAGCCTGAACTGACACGCCTGCTGGCCAAAGCCGAAGCCCGCGCCCACTGAATGCCTGCCCGGCCGATACCAAGGAACTCCCCTTGTTCGACTTGAACCTGCTCACGGGAAACATCCGCTTCGATGACCTCTCGCACCTGACCGATCAGCCCCTGGCCCGCCAACTCGACGCACTCAAGGAAGACCTGCTGCAGGTCGAATACCCAGGGCAACTGCTGCTGGACGTGGGCTGGTACCCCGAATTCGATAAAGACGGGGCCTTTCGAGTGCTGGTGATCAAGGACCAGGACTGGCAGCAGCCGCTGTCGAGCCAACAGGCCCGGAGCCTGGCAGCGTTGCGCGACCGCCTGGCTCAGGCCCAGGGCCTGCTGAGCGCGTTATGTCCGTAGCAATGATCGAGCGCCGCCTAACACCATCGTCCCCGATGGCCGCTTCCTTCCGCCTTCATCCACTGACAGGATCGCCATGAGCACTGAAAAACCGGCTTCATCCACCCCTGCCCCCGTCTTGCTGGAGGCCAACCAACAGATCGTGCTGCCGGGGCCGGTGGCCCTGGAGGCGTTGCGTGAGATCGAATACATACTGATTTCGCTGCGCAAGATTTCAGATCATGCCCTCTTCAACCCCGAGTTCGATTTCGATGCCGCCACGGCCGGTTTCGTGGTCGATGGCCAGGTGCGAAACCGCCTGGCCAAAGTGCGCAAGCTGCTGTCCGAACGTTTTGACAATAGCCTGGGGGCCGATGACATGGGCGATATCGAGCGCTATGTAGAAGACCTGGCGTTCTGGAAACCGGCCTGAGCACAGGGGCTCAGACCAGTACCCGCGACTTCGTCAGCCAGGTTTCGAATGCCCTCGCATCCAAGGGCCGGCTGATGAGGTAACCCTGGGCGGTGTCACAACACCAATCCTTCAGCAGCTTGAGGCTGCCGGCGAACTCCACCCCTTCCGCCACCACCTTGAGACCCAGGTTGTGGCTCATTTCGATGGTCGAGCGCACGATCACCGCGTCACCGCTGGTGTCGTCCAGGTTGCGGATAAACGACTGGTCGATCTTCAACTCCTGCACCGGCAAGCGCTGCAACTGCGCCAGGGACGAATAACCGGTGCCGAAATCGTCCACCGACAGGCTGATGCCGCAGCCACGCAAACGCTGCAACACCGCCAGCGCCTGTTCCGGGTGACGCATGATGGCGCTTTCGGTGATCTCGAACACCAGTTGCCCGGCCGACACCCGATAGCGCTGCAAACAGGCATTGACCCGTGTCGCCAGCCCCTCGTCCTCCAGGTCATTGGCCGAGATATTCAGCGATAGCTGCACAGACAACGCCCGGCGATTCCACTCGGCCAATTGGCGAATACCCTCCTCGATGACCCAGGCAGTGAGGCTGCCCATGCTGCCAGTGCGCTCCGCCAGCGGGATGAACTCTGCCGGCGAGACCACACCGAACTCGGGGTGCTGCCAACGCAGCAAGGCCTCGGCCTGATGCACATGGTTACGGCGAAGATCCAGTTTGGGCTGGTAATGCAGGAACAACTCACCCTCCGCCGCGGCCCGGCGCAGGTCGCGGATCAGGCTGATCTGGCGCTGATGAGCCAGGTCGCGATCCTGCTGGTAGATCTGCAAATAGCCCGGGGCACTGGCGGCGTCGTGACGGGCAATGGCCGCGCGGCTGATCAACTCTTCGGCGGACTGGCCATCCGTGGGGTAAGCCGCCACGCCGATGCAGATCTGCCGCCGCACTTCGTCGCCATTGATCACCTGAGGCCGGCTGAGCAACGTGTGCAAGCGATCGGCCATGGCCACCGCACCATCGACCTGGGTGTTTTCCAGTAACAACAGAAACTCATTGGCGGTGATGCGCGCCGCCGTGTCGCCCAGGGACAGCGCCTCCGACAGGCGTCGACTGGCCTCGCGCATCATCTGCTCCAGCCCGTCAGGACCGACCCCTTCATTGATCGCCCGGTAGTTGTCGATCCCCACGTACAGCAACACCACGCTGCGGCGCGCGGCAATCGTGCTGCTCAGGCGTTCCATGGCCAAAGCGCGATTAGGCAACCCGGTCAGCGGGTCGTGCAGGGCGTTATGGGCCAGTTGCCGTTCACGGGTGGCAATCGCGCTTTGCATGGCGTTGATAGCCTCGGCCAGCACCCCGAACTCATCGCTGCGCCGGGCCACCACCGGGGTCTGGTAATTACCGTCACCGATGCGCCGAGCCGCCAGCGCCAGCCCCTCAAGCGGCCGGGACACCCGACGCGCCATCAGCAAGGCCGCAAGCAGCGACAACAGCAAGGCCACCAGGGCGATCCCCAGAAACTGGCTGTCCAGGGGCGCAAAGGCTTCCAGCGAATGCTCCAGGGGGCTCTGCAACAGCGCCAGCACCTTGGGGTCTCGAGTGTCGCCGGTGTTGGCCAGTTGCAGGGCCTTGTTCAGGAAACGCTTGCCATGGACCTCGCTCAATTGGGGCAGTGCTTCCCATACCGAGTCGCCCAGGGCGCGGATAATCGGGGTCCAGAACGGCGCCTCTTGAGTGCTGAACAGTTCACCAGGCGTCTGGTTATCCACCGCCAGAAACGACACTTCCAGGTTGCTCATGGAGCGCAGCTCTTTGGCGAACTGGTCATCCATGGCAAACCCCATGACCACTCGGGCGATGGGCAACGGCGACAACACATCCCCCTGCACCAACAGAAAAGGCCGACCATCGATGGCGACGATCAGCATGCTTTTGTGTTGTCGCAAGGCCAGGCGCAAGGCCCGGTCGTAGGGAAAGGGTTGATCGCGAACGATGCTCGCCAAGGTACTGGCGATCACCGTGCCCTGCGGGTCGAGCACGAACAGTTGACTGGAACGAATACCGCTACGGTGCTGCCCCAGGGCCGCGAGGATATCCGCCGGTTTGCCACTGAGCACGGCACGGCGGAACTCCGAATCCTCCACCAGCCAGTCCACCCCGTGCTGCAGATTGCGCCCACGCAGGTCGAGCAGGCGTTCGAAGACCCGGGAGCCGATGTTCAGTTGAATCTGCGCCTGCTTTTCCACCGCCTGGTTGGTGGCGGTTTTCACCGCGAAATACACCGCACCGATCAACACCAGCAGCAGTACCGCCAACACTCCGGCAATCCGTGCCTGAAACGTCTGGCGCCACCTCATGAACGGGGGCTCGACGGCACAGCAAACCGCTGCACAGCAGACAACAGGGCCGTGGGCGAGGCGCGCCTCACGCTGAAAAATCCGTTCTTCATACCCAGTCCTCTGAGGAGCCGAATGCGAGCGTCAAATAAATGCCTATTGCAATAATAGGCAGACAGCTCGATCAGATTAATCCTCTAGAAGCGGAAGAGCACGCACTAATACGGGGGCTCAGGCAGACATTTAATTGACGCCAGCGTCTAGCAGCCCACCTAAGTGAATCCTGGAAAACACCCATTCAGCGTTCGATGACCTCGCCACGCATCGGCGCCAGGCGAGCAATCAGACGGTTCTGCACCGGCACTGCGATGCCCTGGCTGTCCATCGAGGCGATCAGGTCTTCCACTAGGGCGTTGAAATCGCTGCGGCTGACATTCTGTCCCTTGTGGCTCTCGGCCATGGTGTCGCCGGTGTAGGTGCAGGGACCACCGCTCTCGAAACAGAACTGCTCGATCAACTTGTCTCGCAGGCGCTGGATATCGATCTTGCGAAAACGCTCGACGATCCGCGGGTCGCGGGCAATGTTCAACAGCATGCCTTCGACGATGCGAGTGATCCCGGGGAGCTGCCCCAGGTCTCGGTAGAGGCTGTCATCACGGGCCGGTTGCTGCGCGCAGGCACTGAGCAACAGCGTCAGGATCAAGGGCAGGACACGCATCAGAAACTCCCCTGCAAGGACAGATAAGGCCCGTTCTGGTGATCCAGGGTGGCGATCTCCCCCAACCGCGCATACGCCAGGACGATCGACAGGTGTTTGTTGGGGAAGTAACCGAGAAACAGGTCGGCCCAGTCGCTTTCCCCGGAGAACGACAGGTTGTCGGGTTTCTCCCGGTACTCCACACCCAAGGCCCAGCGCGGGTTGAACAACACCGCAAGCGAACCTTCCTTGAGCAGGCTGCGGCTGTCCCGACGGTCGCCGCCAAAACCCAGCAACCCGGTTTCGTTGGCCCGGCTGTAACGCACACCACCATTGAGCAACAAGTTGTAGCCAAAGGCCGCGCCCACCAGCAGGCGACTCGCGCTCAGGTAGGCTTCGCTGTCGCTGTCACGGCGTGCGCCCACCAGGCTGGGGATCAGGAAATTGCGCTGATGCTTGTATTGCACACCCAGGGACACCTGGGGCAGCGAGTCGTAGATCAGGTCGCCGAACAGCCGCACTTTGACCCCGAACACGTCCTGGCTGAGGTTGTCCTCGGGCAAGCCGAGCTTGTGCACCAGGGAACCCAGGTCGAAACGCTGGCGGGCGAAGGACAACTCGACACGGTTGTCATACGCCAGTGCCAGGCCGGCCACATCCAGGCGGTAGTCCGGCAAGTTGACGCTGGTGGCAAAGGCGCTGGCGCCCCACTCGCCCTGCTCGCCATAACCGGTGAGCACCGCCCAGGGCGTGATGCCGCCACCGGCGGCACCTTCGATACTGCTGGCGCCGCCTGTGGCCAGTAACCGGCCGTTGTCCGCCAGGGCCGTGGCCGTCTGCAGCGCAGCCAGGCAACCCAGTAATACCCATCTACGTAGAGTCATAAGCATCAATGAACCAAGGAAGTCTGTGCCGCCAGGGGTAAAGCCACCCAGGCCTCGAACGCCGCCGCACTCAGCGGCCGGCTGATCAGGTAGCCCTGGGCAGTGTCGCAATGCCAACGCTCAAGCAAACGCAGGCTGTGTTCGTATTCCACGCCCTCGGCCACCACCTTGAGCCCTAGGTTGTGGCTCATCTCGATGGTTGAACGGACGATCACCGCATCCTCGCTGGTTTCGTCCAGGTCGCGGACAAACGACTGGTCGATCTTCAACTCTTGCACCGGCAGTCGCTTGAGGTGGGCCAGGGAGGAATAGCCAGTACCGAAGTCATCCACCGACAGGCTGATGCCGCAGTCACGCAAGCGATGCAGCACCTTCAGCGCACGCTCCGGCTCCTGCATCACCGCACTCTCGGTGATCTCGAAAATCAACTGCTCGGCCGGCACCCGACAGGTTTGCAACAAGGCTTTGACCCGACCCACCAGATCGACGCCGAGCAAATCCTGGGCGGATATGTTCAACGACAACTGCAAGTGCAGGCCCCGGCTGTTCCACTCTGCCAATTGGCGCATGCCTTCGCCGATCACCCAGTTGGTCAGGCTCTGGATGCTGCCGGTGCGCTCGGCGAGGACGATGAACTCCGCCGGCGAGACCATGCCGAACTGCGGGTGTTGCCAGCGCAACAGGGCTTCGGCCTGGCGCACCCGACCCTGGCGAATATCCAGCTTGGGTTGGTAATGCAGCAGCAATTCGCCGTTGTTGGCGGCGTGGCGCAGGTCGCGGATCAAGGTCACCTGACGTCGATGGGCCAGGTCCCGGCCCTGCTCGTAAACCTGCAAGCGCCCCGGCATCTGCGCCGCATCTTTCATGGCGATGGCCGCCCGATCGAGTAACTGCTGGGCCGACTGGCCGTCTTCGGGGAAGGCCGCAATGCCCAGGCGACAGTCCAGGGCCACATCCTGCCCGGCCAGGCGCTGGGGCTTGAGCAGCAATTGCTGCAACTGGTCGGCAATGGCCACGGCGCCGTCACTGCCGAGGTTTTCCAGCAACAACAGAAACTCCCCGGCAATCAGGTGCGCCACGCTGTCGCCAGGCCGCATGGCTTGCTGCAGGCGTTGCCCAACGTCCTGCAGGGTCAGGTCGACCAGCGCCGGGCCACCGGCCTCGTTGACCGAACGCAGGTTGTCGATACCCAGATAGACCAGCGCCATCGGCCGCTCCGCGGCGATCGAACTGCCCAGGCGCTCCATGGCCAGCGCCCGGTTGGGCAACCCCGTGAGTACATCGTGCAAGGCATTGTGGGCCAGTTGAGCTTCCCGTTCGGCAATGCCGCCCTGCATCGAGTTGATGGCCTTGGCCAGCAACCCCAGCTCATCACTGCGGCTCAGGGCCACGGGGGTCTGGTAATTGCCCTGGCCGATGCGTGCGGCCGCCTCGGCCAAGGCGCGCACCGGTTGCGACACGCTACGGGCCAGCAGCAAGGCACCGGCCAGGGACGCCAGCAAGGCTGCCAGGGCGATCAGCAGGATGCGTCGGTCCAGGGGCAAAAACACCTGCATCGCCGCATCCTGGGGGCTCTGCAACAGGGCGATCACCTGGTGGTCATTTTCATCCTGGCTGCTGGCCAGGGTCAGGGTCTGGCTGAAGAAGCGCTGGTGCAAATGCTCCACCAGTTGCACGTCACGGTGCTGAATGTTCTTGAGCATCAGGTTGACGATGCTCTCGCCCATGGCGCCAGGTTGGGTACTGACCAAGGCCCCTGGCTGCTGCATATCCACCGCCAGGAACGACACCTCCAGGTTGGTCAGGGAGCGCAGTTCCTCGGCGAAGGCCTCGTCCATGCTGAAGCCCATCACCACCCGGGCAATGGGCAGGGGCGCCAGCACGGGCGCTTCTACCAGCAAGTGCGGCTTGCCCTGGACCGGCACGATCAACATGCTCTGCCGGGCACTGCGCGCATCGCGCAAGGCTTGGTCAAAACGAAACAGCGAACCGTCCGGCATGTTCTCCAGGGTGCTGGCCAGCACGTGCCCGTCCATGCTCAGGAGGATCATGTCGCTGGCGCCGATGCGCTTGCCGTGGTTGATCAGCACCGAGCGGATGGTCGGCGAATCACCACTGGCCACCGCATCGCGAAAACCGAAGTCGGCCGCTAGCAGTTGCACGCCATCGTTCAAGCGCCGACCGCGCACTTCCAGCAGACGCTCGAATACCCGCGTACCCACCGCCAACTGCTCATAGGCCTGGGTGCGCACAGCGCTGTTGGTGGCGGCCTTGACGCTGAAGTACAGCGCGCCGATCACCACCAACAACAGCAGGATCAATACGCAGGCGACCCGCGCCTGGAAACTACTGCGCAGTTTCACTGGCAGCTCGCTTGAAGGCATCGCCAAAGGCACTCGGCGCTGGCGGCGTGGGCATGTCTGCGGACAGTGGCTCCAGGGTCAGTTGAAAGGTCTGCTGCGCCCCCTGGGCCGGAATCTGCACCGAGCCACCAGCCTGGGGTTGCAGGTCACGAACCTGAGGGTGCCACAAGGTGGCCTGGTAACTGCCCGCCGGCAATTGCTCCAGGGTCAGGTTGCCCTGGGTATCGGTCACACCGAAACGCGGGTCGTCGGTGACGTACACATAGCCCAGCATCCAGTCATGGATGTTGCAGCCGAGCACCACCACGCCCGGCTTTTCGAACAGCACCGGGTCCGAGGGCGTGCCTTCATACAAGCGCAGTTCGAAGCGTTTGGTCGGTGAAAAGGAATACACCTGGTGGCGGATATTGTCGCTGTTGGGAAACTTCACCGGGGTGCCGGTGTGAACGGCCAGCACATGGGGGGCGAACTCTTTGTCGCGCTGGTCCATGTCGGCCTTGAGCACGCCGGCAGGCTGGCCGAGAGGCCCTTGCAAGGTAACCACCGCGTCTTTTAACGGACGGCCGGCGGCGTCGAGTACCTGCACCTGCAGGTTGGCCGCGCAGGCAAAGGCACTGACCAGCCACAGGCCGGCAACCGCAATACTGGAGTGAATCCTGGCCATGCAAATCCCAAAAACTTGATAGAACGGACGGCCAGCCTTGGCATGAGTACCCACCGCGAGGAACGCAGCTGTGCAGCATGATGCCGCAAGCAAGGCAATTTGCCATCACTGCATCCGCACAAGGGGCAGACCGTTCGTCCGACAAAAACTGATACAAACGGTCAACTTCTGTAAAGCTTTCGGCCGCAATCAGAAAAGCTGAAGTCCGCGCCGCCATTGAAACCACTCGCCGGGTGCCCCATCTAAGTGGCATACCCCATTGCGCAGGTGCCCCATGAGCGACCAGCAAGCCTTCCCCGAAGACCTCAGCGACTACGCAGACCCGGAAAACGCCGAATCCCAGACCTCTTCCCACACCGGCCTGGCCCTACCCGGGCAGAATCTTCCGGACAAGGTCTACATCATCCCGATCCACAATCGGCCGTTCTTCCCGGCGCAGGTGCTGCCGGTCATCGTCAACGAAGAGCCCTGGGCCGAAACCCTGGAGCTGGTGAGCAAGTCCGAACACCATTCCCTGGCCCTGTTCTTCATGGACACACCGCCCGAAGACCCACGGCATTTCGACACCTCGGCCCTGCCGCTGTACGGCACCCTGGTCAAGGTGCACCACGCCAGCCGCGAGAACGGCAAACTGCAATTTGTCGCCCAGGGCCTGACCCGGGTGCGCATCCGTACCTGGCTCAAGCACCATCGCCCGCCGTACCTGGTGGAAGTCGAATATCCCCACCAGCCGACCGAGCCCACCGACGAGGTCAAGGCTTACGGCATGGCGCTGATCAACGCGATCAAGGAGCTGTTGCCGCTCAACCCGCTGTACAGCGAAGAGCTGAAAAACTACCTCAATCGCTTTAGCCCCAACGATCCCTCGCCACTCACCGACTTCGCCGCCGCACTGACCTCGGCCACCGGCAACGAATTGCAGGAAGTGCTCGACTGCGTGCCGATGCTCAAGCGCATGGAGAAAGTCCTGCCGATGCTGCGCAAAGAGGTGGAAGTCGCGCGCCTGCAGAAAGAGATCTCTGCAGAAGTGAACCGCAAGATCGGCGACACCAGCGCGAGTTCTTCCTCAAGGAACAGCTCAAGGTGATCCAGCAAGAGCTGGGGCTGACCAAGGACGACCGCAGTGCCGACCTCGAACAATTCGAGCAGCGCCTGCAAGGCAAAGTCCTGCCGCCCCAGGCGCAGAAGCGCGTCGAGGAGGAAATGAACAAGCTGTCGATCCTCGAGACCGGCTCGCCGGAATACGCGGTGACCCGCAACTACCTGGAATGGGCCACCGCGGTGCCATGGGGCGTGTATGGCGAGGACAAGCTCGACCTCAAGGTCGCACGCAAGGTCCTGGACCAGCACCACGCCGGGCTCGACGACATCAAGAGTCGGATTCTCGAATTCCTCGCGGTGGGTGCCTACAAGGGCGAGATCAGCGGCTCCATCGTGCTGCTGGTGGGGCCGCCGGGGGTGGGCAAGACCAGTGTCGGCAAATCCATTGCCGAATCCCTGGGCCGGCCGTTCTATCGGTTCAGCGTCGGCGGCATGCGCGACGAAGCCGAGATCAAGGGCCACCGTCGCACCTACATCGGGGCCCAGCCGGGCAAGCTGGTGCAGGCGCTCAAAGACGTGGAAGTGATGAACCCGGTGATCATGCTCGACGAGATCGACAAGATGGGCCAAAGCTTCCAGGGCGACCCGGCGTCGGCGCTCCTGGAAACCCTGGACCCGGAACAGAACGTAGATTTCCTCGACCACTACCTGGACCTGCGCCTGGACCTGTCCAAGGTGCTGTTCGTGTGCACCGCCAACACCCTGGACTCGATTCCCGGGCCATTGCTCGACCGCATGGAAGTGATTCGCCTGTCGGGCTACATCACCGAAGAAAAAATCGCCATCGCCAAACGCCACCTGTGGCCCAAGCAGTTGGAAAAAGCCGGGGTGGACAAGAGCAACCTGAGCATCAGCGACAGCGCCCTGCGCGCGGTCATCGACGGTTACGCCCGGGAAGCCGGGGTTCGCCAACTGGAGAAGCAACTGGGCAAACTGGTGCGCAAGGCGGTGGTCAAGCTGCTGGACACCCCGGACGCGAAAATCAAGCTCGGCCCCAAGGACCTGGAGGCGTCCCTGGGCATGCCGGTGTTCCGCAACGAGCAGGTTCTCAGCGGCACCGGTGTCATCACCGGCCTGGCCTGGACCAGCATGGGCGGCGCCACCTTGCCCATCGAGGCGACGCGGATTCACACCCTCAACCGCGGCTTCAAGCTCACCGGCCAACTGGGGGATGTGATGAAGGAGTCGGCGGAGATCGCCTACAGCTACGTCAGCTCGCACCTCAAGCAGTTCGGCGGCGACGGTAAGTTCTTCGACGAGGCCTTCGTCCACCTGCATGTGCCCGAAGGCGCCACGCCCAAGGACGGCCCGAGTGCCGGGGTGACCATGGCCAGCGCGTTGCTGTCCCTGGCACGTAACCAGGCGCCGAAAAAAGGCGTGGCCATGACCGGCGAACTGACCCTGACCGGGCACGTACTGCCGATTGGCGGGGTGCGGGAGAAAGTGATCGCGGCGCGCCGGCAGAAGATCCATGAGCTGATTCTGCCGGAGCCCAACCGCGGGCACTTCGAAGAACTGCCGGACTACCTGAAAGAAGGCATCACCGTGCACTTCGCCAAGCGCTTTGCGGACGTGGCCAAAGTGTTGTTCTGACCCCTGCACCGGCTCCTGCGGGCGACAACCCGCAGGAGCCGGCTAGGCGGCCTTTCGCCGGCCGGCGAATACACCTCACGTCTCAGCCCCTTTCCGCTGGCCCACACTGCGCAGCATCTTCAGTTATGCTCGCCGTTCGTCATGAATGATCGGAGCCCGCTGCCCCATGCCCCCCATCCGCCTGCTCGCCCTTCTCGGCGTGGCCTTGCTCAGCGCCTGCGCCAGCCAGCCCAAACAAAACGTCACCCTCGATGACCAGGACGACTGCCCACTGCCACTCAAGAGCGGCCAGAACCTGATCCTCACCTTGCCTAGCAATCCGACCACGGGTTACCGCTGGGCCATCCAGGACTCGGCAGGCGGCGTGCTGCGGCAAATCAGCCCCGAAGTCTACAGCAACCCGGAAGACAGCGGCCTGGTGGGCAGCGCCGGGCAATCGACCTGGCGCTTTCAAGCCTTCGCCCAGGGCAACGGTCGCCTGCGCCTGACTTCTCAACAACCCTGGGCCCCGGAAGTGCCACCCGTCGAGGTCTTCGACTGCTCGATCACGGTCAACTGATATGGGCTGGCTGATTCTCGCGCTGATGGGCGCAGCCACCTTTCTCTACGGCGTCAGCGTGCACGCAACCCTGCTTTGCCTGTTGGTCAAACCCTTGCCAGTATTGGCGCTGTTGGGCTGGTTGCACGATGCCCCGGTCAGCGATTACCGGCGCTGGATCACCCTGGGGCTGTTGTTCTCACTGTTGGGCGATGTCTTGCTGGCCTGGCCCACGGACCTGTTCGTGTTTGGCCTCGGGGCCTTCCTCGTCGCCCACCTGGCGTACCTGAAAGCCTACTTGAGCGACTGCCGACGCCTGGCGCTGCTGCCGCTGCTGGTGGCCCTGGTGATTGGCGCGGGGCTGTTGAGCCTCCTCATCTCACACGGCCTGGGCCCGTTGCTGGTTCCGGTCATCGTCTACGCCCTGGCCATCAGCGCCATGCTCTGGCGCGCCCTGGCACGCCTCGGTACACAAGTGCCGAAGCGCTCGGCAGTGCTGGCGGCAGTGGGTGCCCTGAGCTTCGCCTTCTCCGACAGCCTGATCGGCATCAGCCGCTTCGTGACGGCCTTCGATGCCGCGCCGTACCTGATCATTGTTTTCTACTGGCTGGGCCAGTGGGGCATTGCCGCGTCAGCGTTCAGCCAGAAGCCGCGCTAAACCTTGTGTCGCCCTCAGGGTCCTGAAGCCCCTTCGGGCCTTATCGCAGCCAGCGGCAGCGGCTACAATGCCGCCCCTTATTTTTATCGCCATCGCCGGAACCGCCGTGAGCAAAGAACCCGATCGCCTTTTCGCCCAGCCCCTGGCCCAGGTGCCCGACTTCGCCTTTAACGAGGATGTGGTGCGGGTGTTCCCGGACATGATCAAGCGCTCGGTGCCGGGTTACCCGACCATTGTCGAAAACCTTGGCGTGCTCGCCGCCCAGTTCGCCCAGCCGAACAGCGTGCTCTACGACCTGGGCTCGTCCCTGGGTGCGGTCACCCAGGCCCTGCGCCGCCATGTGCGCACCGACGGTTGCCGGGTGATCGCAGTGGATAACTCGGCGGCCATGGTCGAGCGTTGCCGGGAATACCTCAACGGCCAGGACTCGATGTTCCAGGAGCTGCTGCCGGTGCAGGTGATTGAGGGCGACATCCTCGCCCTGGAGTTCCAGCCGGCCTCGGTGGTGGCGCTGAACTTCACCTTGCAGTTCATTGCGCCGGAACAGCGCACCGCCCTGCTCGCACGTATTCGCCAGTCGTTGCTGCCCGGTGGGGCGTTGATTCTCTCGGAGAAACTGCGCTTCAACGACAGCGAGGAGCATGCGCTGCTCACCGACCTGCACATCGCCTTCAAACGCGCCAACGGCTACAGCGAGCTGGAAATTGCCCAGAAGCGCAGCGCCATCGAAAACGTCATGAAGCCCGACAGCCTCGAAGAACACCGCGAGCGCCTGCTGGCTGCCGGTTTCTCGAAAGTCGTGCCGTGGTTCCAGTGTCTTAACTTTGCCTCGTTGATTGCCTTGCCATGATTGATCTGTCCCCCCTCGCCCGCCGCCTGGCCGGCACCCCCCTCGCCGAGTGGGCCGCCAGCCTGCAGGGCCAGCTCGACGCCAAGATGGAGAAGGGTCACGGTGATCTGGAGCGCTGGCAGAGCGCCCTGGATGCCCTGCCGAAGATCCAGCCCAGCCAGGTCGACCTGCTGCACGGCCTGACCCTGGACACCGAGTGCGACGACGCCACCCGGGCGCAGATGCATAGCGCGCTGATGGGCCTCTCGCCCTGGCGCAAAGGCCCGTTCGACCTGTTCGGCGTGCACGTGGACACCGAATGGCGCTCGGACTGGAAATGGTCACGGGTGGCCCCGCACCTGGATTTGAACGGCAAGCGCATCCTCGATGTGGGTTGCGGCAATGGCTACTACATGTGGCGCATGCTCGGCGCTGGCGCCCACAGCGTGATCGGCGTGGACCCCAACTGGCTGTTCTTCTGCCAGTTCCAAGCGGTGCAGCGTTACCTGTCAGAGCCGTCGGTGTGGCACCTGCCCTTCCCCTTCGAAGACCTGCCGGCCAACCTGGAAGGCTTCGACACGGTGTTTTCCATGGGCGTGTTCTACCACCGCCGTTCGCCTATCGAGCACTTGCTGGCCCTCAAGGACTGCCTGGTCAAGGGTGGCGAGTTGGTGCTGGAAACCCTGGTGATCGAAGGCGATCAGCATCAGGTGCTGGTGCCTGAAGACCGCTATGCGCAGATGCGCAATGTATGGTTCCTGCCCTCGGTGCCGGCCTTGGAGTTGTGGCTGCGGCGCGCAGGCTTCAGCGACGTGCGCTGCGTGGATGTGAGCGTGACCAGCGTCGAGGAACAGCGCGGCACCGAGTGGATGAAGTACCAGTCCCTCAGCGACTTCCTGGCCCCCAACGATCACAGCAAGACCATCGAGGGCCTGCCGGCGCCGATGCGCGCAGTGATTGTCGCAAAAAAATAGATCCCGCCTTCTTGTAGGATTTGGCTTGCCAGCGAAAACGCTCGCATGAGCGGTGCAAGGCTCTAGGGCCTTTTCGCCGGCAAGCCGGCTCCTACGTGGCTGGTAAGCTCAGCGCGCTCGACGGGCTTTGAAGAATTCGCTCAGCACCGTGCCGCACTCTTCGGCCAGCACGCCGCCTTCGAACAGCACCCGGTGGTTGAGAAAAGCCTGGGTGAAAAACTGCCCCTGGCTCTGCACGATCCCCGCCTTGGGCTCCAAGGCGCCATACACCACGCGGGCAATGCGCGAATGCACGATCAGGCCGGCGCACATGCTGCAGGGCTCGAGGGTCACGTACAGGGTGCTGCCGGGCAGGCGATAGTTGTTCAACGCCTGGGCGGCCGCCCGAATCGCCACCATCTCCGCGTGAGCGCTGGGGTCGCTGCCGCTGATGGGGCAGTTGTAGCCGCGGCCGATGACTTGGCCATCCTGCACCAGCACCGCTCCCACCGGGACCTCGCCCAAGGCAGCGCCCTGGGCCGCCAGCGCCAGGGCTTCGCGCATAAAGTCCTGGTCACGGCTGCGGTCGATGATCGGCGAAGGGCGAATCTGCCGCATCAGGCCACCTCGATGGCGGCCATCAGGCCGGTTTCCATGTGGTCGATCACGTGGCAGTGGAACATCCACACGCCAGGGTTATCCGCCACCAGCGCCACCCGGGCCCGCTCGTTCTTGCCCAGCAGATAGGTGTCGGTGAAATAAGGGGTGATCTTCTTGCGGTTGGAGGCAATGACCTTGAAGCTCATGCCGTGCAAGTGGATCGGGTGCTGATACTGGGTCATGTTCTTCAATTCGAAAATGTAGCTGTTGCCCTTCTTCAAGGTCGCAATCGGCCGGTCGGCACAGGTCTTATCGGTGATGTCCCAGGCCTTGCCATTGATCTGCCACAGGCTCGGCGGCTTGCCATTATCCACGTTCACCGAGACCGAGCCCACCCACTCGAAATTGAAGTTGAGCTTTTCGGCATTTTCCAGGTCCGGCTCGGCAATCGGGTTGGCTGGCAACGCTGGAGGCCAGGCGCCCGGCGCGTCGCTGTTGGCCACCGAACGGAAAGTGCCCAGGCGCACTGGACCATTGCGCAGCGACAACTCCTCGCCGGCAGGCGGTGCCTTGATCGCCAGGCAGATGCGCATGCCCGGGCCCAACCAGTACTCCTTGCCCAGGGGGCGCGGCTCGATAGGGTTGCCGTCCAAGGCGTAGATCTGCGCCTCGACGCCGGGAATATTGATGCGGTAGGTCAGGGTGTTGTCGAGGTTGAGCAAACGTACCCGGGTGATCTGCCCGGCCGGCAGATCGACCACCGCCTGGGGCACACCGTTGATGGTCGACAAACGGCCGGCGGTGCCACCCCGGGCGGCTTCCCGGGGGATGCTGAAGGGTACGAAAGCGCCCTCTTCATCCACGTGCCAGCTTTTCAGGCTCAGGGTGCGTTCGTGTTGAAAGCCCGTGGGCTCGCGCTCTTCGATAATCAGCGGGCCCACCAGGCCACGGCCCAGCTCTTCGCTGCTGCTCACATGGGGGTGATACCAGTAGCTACCGGCATCCGGCACACGGAACTTGTAATCGAAGTATTCCCCCGGCAGCACCGGCAACTGGGACACGTAAGGCACGCCATCCATTTCCAGCGGCAGGCGGATGCCGTGCCAGTGAATGGTGGTGGCCACCGGCAGGTGGTTGATGAAACGCACCCGCAGCCACTCGCCTTGGCGTACCCGCAGTTCGGTGCCCGGCGCCGATGGGCCGAACGCCCAGGCCGGGGTCTTGTGCCCGGCCACCAACTCCACGTCCAGGGGGGCGGCAATCAACTCGTAGTCGTGCCCCGCCTCGGCGTCGGCGCGCTTGCCCAGCCAGTACCGCGACGCGCCGCCAGCCCCCACGCCAACCACCACAAGACCGGCCAGACCACCGAGTATTTGTCGACGAGTAAAGGACATGGACTCAACTACCTCACGTATCCGCGGCGGACCCAGGCCCGCAAAAGGCGAATACGATACACCCGCAGTTGAGAAACAGTAAGGGCGGCGCGGCAAGCGGCCGCACCGTCCCGCTCCGAAATCACCCCTGGGTCAATCCAGCAACGCCATCAGCACCGCACTCAAGGGCCCGGTCCGCCGCAACTCTTTGGCGGTGTTCACCTGCTGAGCGATGCGCGCCACTTCGATCACCGGGTGTTGCAGTGCGTAGCCGCCCTTGTTGTCCAGCCAGGTGAGGACCTCCGCCAGGTGCCACAGCGAAACCTGGCCTTCGTGGATCGCCAGGGGAAAGCGGCTGCCATGGCTGAGCATCAGCTTGCGCATGTTCTGCCGAGACACACCGACGATATCGGCAAGGTCACTGAGCCCGACAACATCTGGGCCGGCTTCCACCAGCCGCGCCTCGGGGATGATCTGCTTGATATCCCCCAGGGCACTGAGCATCGCGGCCTCAGCGCTGCCGGCCTCGCGGCAGAACTCCAGGGCCAGGCGGCCCGCCAGCCCGGCCCCCACCAGGGCATCGGTGCAACCGCCAGCGCCCAGGCGCTCGACCAACGGACCCGGGTCACAGTCGTCGGCGGGTAACAGATAGTTAAGGGTAAACAGGTATTCCATGGTCAAAACTCCCGACCAGGCGTCGGGACCCTGCCGCCCCGCACCTGATTCAACGTGCAGCTATCAATCACCCGGCACAACGCCCGCGCATGGGACGCGGGGTTCGTCGGCGTACGCCACACACTGGTGATACAGAACTCTCCGCAGCCACAGACCTCACTGTTGTAGGGGCAGTAGAGCCTGCCCCACCCATGGCTGCCGCCGACCTCAATTCGCCATCCCTGCCACTCGGCGTAACGCAGGGCCATTTCGATGTCTTGCTGGGGATGCCTTGCACGAGCCATCCGTGGCCTCCAGTCTCATCAGCCAGAATATGTTGTCAGCTGACAACCATACAAAAAGCGAACAATCCCGCTCAGCGGCTACACCGCACAGGTTTCAGTCGGAGGGGACATCTGAAGACTACACAGAGGGCGCTACGAAGGCCCGGGGCAACCCTTTCCTGATATTGCCAAAAGCCGGGACAAGGGGATTTCTACAGGTCCAGAAACACAAATGGCGATCGACACCCGAAGGTCTCGATCGCCATGGTTCAAGCTGGAGGGATCGCTAAGCGATCTCTCGGGGCCCGATCATTCCCACTCAATGGTCGCCGGCGGCTTGCTCGACACGTCATAAGTCACGCGGGAGATGCCTTCGATCTCGTTGATGATCCGGCCGCTGACGGTTTCCAGCAGCTCGTAAGGCAGGTGCGCCCAACGGGCGGTCATGAAGTCGATGGTTTCTACCGCACGCAGGGCCACGACCCACGCGTAACGACGGCCATCGCCGACCACGCCCACGGATTTCACCGGCTGGAACACCACGAACGCCTGGCTGACCTTGTGGTACCAGTCGGCCTTGCGCAGTTCTTCGATGAAGATGTGGTCGGCGCGACGCAGCAGGTCGGCGTATTCCTTCTTCACTTCACCGAGGATCCGCACACCCAGGCCCGGGCCCGGGAATGGGTGGCGGTAGACCATGTCGTACGGCAGGCCCAGTTCCAGACCCAGACGACGGACTTCGTCCTTGAACAGCTCACGCAGCGGCTCAACCAGCTTGAGGTTCATTTCCTCAGGCAGGCCACCCACGTTGTGGTGGGACTTGATCACGTGGGCCTTGCCGCTCTTGGCGCCGGCCGACTCGATCACGTCGGGGTAGATGGTGCCTTGGGCGAGGTACTTGATGTTCTCCAGTTTGTTGGACTGGGCATCGAAGACGTCGATGAAGGTACGACCGATGATCTTGCGCTTCTTCTCCGGGTCGGACTCGCCGGCCAGGTTGTTCAAGAACTGATCTTCAGCGTTGGCACGGATCACCTTGACGCCCATATTCTCGGCGAACATGGCCATCACTTGCTCGCCTTCGTGCAGGCGCAGCAGGCCGTTGTCGACGAAGACGCAGGTCAGCTGGTCGCCGATGGCCTTGTGCAGCAGGGCCGCAACCACGGAGGAGTCCACGCCGCCGGACAGGCCCAGCAGGACGTTGTCGGTGCCGACCTGGGCGCGCACCTGGGCGATGGCGTCTTCAGCGATTTTCGATGGAGTCCACAGAGCTTCACACTCGCAGATGTCGAGAATGAAGCGCGACAGGATGCGACCGCCTTGCTTGGTGTGGGTCACTTCCGGGTGGAACTGCACGCCGTAGTAACGACGCTCGTCGCTGAACATGCCAGCGATCGGGCAGCTCGGGGTGCTGGCCAGGATGTGGAAGTCTTCCGGCATCTTGGTGACTTTGTCACCGTGGCTCATCCACACGTCGAGGCCGAACAGGCCGTCGGCGTCAACGTGGTCTTCGATGCCGTCCAGCAGGCGGCTCTTGCCGACCACATCCACACGGGCATAACCGAATTCACGCAGTTCGGAACCTTCGACCTTGCCGCCCAGTTGCTCGGCCATGGTCTGCATGCCGTAGCAGATACCGAAGACCGGGACGCCCAGGTCAAAGACGGCTTGCGGGCAGCGCGGGCTGTTGGCTTCGTGCACAGACTCGGGACCGCCGGCGAGGATCACACCTTTGGGGGCGAATTCGCGAATCGCGTCCTCGTCCATGTCGAACGGATGCAGTTCGCAGTACACACCGATTTCACGCACGCGGCGGGCAATCAATTGGGTGTATTGCGAACCGAAGTCGAGGATCAGGATGCGGTGAGCGTGAATATCGAGGGCCATGGGAGGAACTCTTTAAAAGCAGTTGCAAGCTTCGAGCTGCAAGCTGCAAGTAATAGGGGGACTGCGCGGTAACTGCGTGGAGGCAGTTACCGCTTGCAGCTTATAACTTGTGGCTTTTAGCTGTCGGCGTTAGCCGACCCGATAATTCGGCGCTTCTTTGGTGATCTGCACGTCGTGCACGTGGGACTCAGCCATGCCTGCACCGGTGATCCGCACGAATTCAGGCTTGGTGCGCATTTCTTCGATATCGGCGCTGCCGGTGTAACCCATCGAGGAACGCAGGCCACCCATCAGTTGATGGATGATGGCGGTCAGGCTGCCCTTGTAAGGAACACGGCCTTCGATACCTTCCGGCACCAGCTTCTCGGCACCCGCGGAGGAGTCCTGGAAGTAGCGGTCGGAAGAACCTTGCGCCTGGGACATGGCGCCCAGCGAGCCCATGCCACGGTAAGCCTTGTAGGAACGGCCCTGGAACAGTTCGATCTCGCCTGGCGCCTCTTCGGTACCGGCGAACATCGAGCCCATCATCACGCAGGAAGCACCCGCCACGATGGCCTTGGACAGGTCACCGGAGAAGCGGATACCGCCGTCGGCGATCAGTGGCACGCCAGTGCCTTCCAGCGCAGCAGCCACATTGGCGATCGCGCTGATTTGCGGAACACCGACGCCAGCCACGATACGGGTGGTGCAGATCGAGCCAGGGCCGATACCGACCTTGACCGCGTCAGCGCCGGCTTCAGCCAGGGCCTTGGCCGCAGCGCCGGTGGCGATGTTGCCGCCGATGACCTGCACTTCAGGGAAGTTCTGCTTGACCCAACGTACGCGGTCGATCACGCCTTTGGAGTGACCGTGAGCGGTGTCGACCACCACCACGTCAACACCAGCAGCCACCAGGGCGGCAACACGGTCGCCCGTGTCTTTGCCGGTGCCCACGGCCGCGCCCACACGCAGACGACCTTGGTCGTCCTTGCTGGCCAGCGGGTAAGCCTTGGCTTTTTCGATGTCGTTGACAGTCATCATGCCTTTCAGGGTGAAGGCAGCGTCGACGATCAGCACACGCTCGATACGGTGTTTGTGCAGCAGCTCACGCACGTCTTTCTTGTCAGCGCCTTCGTTGACAGTGACCAGGCGCTCTTTAGGCGTCATCACTTCACGAACGGTGGCTTCCAGACGGTTCTCGAAACGCACGTCACGGGAAGTGACGATGCCGACCAGGTCGCCATCGTGCAGCACCGGAACGCCGGAGATGTTGTGCTGGCGGGTCAGTTCGAACAGATCACGTACGGTGGCGTCGGCCTCGATGGTAATCGGGTCCTTGACCACGCCGGCTTCGAAGCGCTTGACCTTGCGCACTTCGGCAGCCTGCTGCTCGATAGTCATGTTCTTGTGGATGATGCCGATGCCGCCTTCCTGAGCCATGGCAATGGCCAGACGGGCTTCAGTGACGGTGTCCATGGCGGCAGAAACCAGTGGAATATTCAGCTCAATGCCACGGGTCAAACGGGTCTTCAGACTGACTTCGTTAGGAAGCACCTCGGAATAACCGGGTACTAAGAGAATGTCGTCAAAGGTGAGGGCTTCTTGGCTGATACGCAGCATCGCGGGGGCTCCCGGGCGGGAAAATGGAAGCGCGCCATTATACTGAGACAGCCCCTCGGGCTCAATGTAAAACTCTGTCTAATATCGCTGGAGTGATAGATGGGGATCCCGCCCCTGACTGCAGGGGCGGGCTTGCCAGCGAAATGGGGCCCCACGGTGTTCACACAGAGGTTTTCACCGACAAGTCGGCCCCGCCGAGAAAGCCCTAGAGTTCGACCTTCACCCAACTCACCGGCAAGTCCAGCCAGTCGGCGAATTCGTCGATAAAGCTCTGCTTGAAGCCCGCCTCTGCCCAGTTGTTGAAGATGAACCCCAGGTTGGAAAAGCCGCACTCCTGAAGAAACAGAAAGCCGTTGATGTCATCTTCATGCCCGCACTCGGGGCAGGTGAAGTTGTCGGTGCGCCCAGGCATCCACTCCTCCAGGCTCTCGAACAGCGCCTCACCGACCTCCTGCCGACACTCGGCGCAACCGGCCTCTTCGAGAAAGCCCTTGGCCGGGGTATAGATGCAGCGCTTGGTGATGATCTCCAGGCCATTGATTGGCTCGCCAAAAGGCAACGCCTCCGGGTGCAGCACCACCGCGCGGGCGCCAGGGGCAATGGCATGACCCATGCGATTGCCGGTGCGCCCGCAAGTGCTGAGGTTTTCTTCGATGATGTTCTTGCGCACCAGCCAACGCACAATGGCCCGGGCTCGGGGCTCATGCACCGGCAAGGTGGAAATTTTCGGGACAAGGATGCTTTGGGAGTTCATGGATAAGCCTGGAACGTGCTGAAACAGAGCAAACGCTTTCGCCGAAAAGCCGGCCCCTATCGTCAATTGTAGGAGCCGGCTTGCCGGCGAACGGATTCAAAGGCCCGCAGCTTAATCCCTGAACCCCGCAGGTCAAGTGCTCAGGTAGCGCCCGATCAAGGCAACGCCACTGGCCAGCACCAACCAGGTCACCAAGCGGACAAAAGCCTCCCGAGACAGCTTCATGGTCACGCGCCGGCCTATCCACAACCCCAAGGCCATGGCCGGCAGCAAACAGCCCGCCAACACCAATAAAGGCAACTCGGCATAGACCCCGGCGATCAGGAACAGGCTCAAGCGCACCAAGGTGCTGCAACTGATCAGCGCGCTCTGGGTAGCCCGCGCCGGCTCCTTGGGCAGACGGCTGTTGAGGTAAATGGCATATAAAAAGCCGCCGCTGCCAAACAAGGCCCCAAACAGCCCGCCCACCACGCCCATAGGCACCGCCCAGCCCGCCGCCAACTGCGTGGGCCGAGCCTTTACCCAAAGGCTGTAGACGGCATAGGCGCTGATAAACAGCCCCATCAACAGCAGCAAGAGGTCGGACTTGAGGTTGAGCAGGAAGATCACGCCCAAGGTGCAGCCCACGGCCATGCACGGCAACAAGCGCAGTAACTCGGCCCTGGCCACGTCCTTGCGCGACGGCAGCAGGTTGCCAAAGGCTGCGACAAAATCCAGCAACACCAACAGCGGCACGATTTTCGACAGCGGCATAAACAGAATCAGGACCGGCCCCGCCACCAGCGCGGTGCCAAAACCGGCGATGCCGAACACGATGTACGCCAGGACGATGCCCACGCCAATCGCCAGCCAGGCCTGGGGCCCGAAGGCCCATTGCTGCAACAACTCGATAACACCCATGTGCGCCACATCCTCAGCCGGTATCGAATGACTTTAGCCAGCCGCGAACCTTGCGACTAATATCGTCGTAGTCGCCAACCCATCGCAAAAAGGCATGACTCGTGATCTCAACTCGCCAACTGCGCTACTTCGTGGAAATTGCCGAGTGCGGCAGTTTCAGCGCCGCCGCCGAGCGGCTGTTCGTCGCCCAGTCGGCCCTGAGCCGGCAGATCAAAGAGCTGGAAAACCAGTTGCAAACGCCGCTGTTCGAACGCACCTCGCGCCTGCCACGGCTGACCGCCGCGGGCGAAGCCTTCTTCCCCAAGGCGCGCAACCTGCTGACCGAATTGCACCAGGCCAGTGAGCTGGCGACCCAGGTGGGCCAGGGCCGGCGCGGAACCTTGCGCCTGAGTCACTCCAGCACTGTGCCCATGAGCGGCCGCCTGCTGAGTGGTATCAGTGCCTACCTGGAACAATGCCCTGACGTGTCGATGGACATGCTCAAGCTGTCCTCGGAAGCGCAGTTGGAAGAACTGGCCGAAGGTCGGCTGGATATCGGCCTGCTGCGCCTGCCCGTGCTGCGGCAGCGGGACGGGGTGCAGATTGTGCCGTTGTTCACCGAACCCTTGCTGCTGGCGGTGCCACCACAACATCCCTTGGCGCAGCATCCGCCCGGCCAGGGGGTGAACCTGGCAGACCTCGAACATGAAGCCTTTATTTCCATCCCACACCCCCAACGGGGTGGCTTGAGTTACCTGTCCGCCGAACTGTGCATGCGCCAGGGCTTCTTTCCCAAGGCCGCGCGGGTGGTGTCGCGCAAGACCACACAGTTGCAACTGATCCAGGCCGGCTTCGGCATCGCCCTGCTGCCGGAGTCGATGCGCGATATCGCACCGCTGAATATCCACTTCCTGCCCCTGGCAGACGCCGCCTGCCAAAGCACCGTGGCCCTCGCCTATCGGCAACAACCGACGCCCCTGGTGGCGCAGTTCGTCGAGCATTTTCGCGCCAGTGTCGCGCGATAGCCGCTGGGCCGTTGTTGCATCCATGGAGATTGTCAGGCGAATGCCATTAAACTGCGCCCCATGATTAAAGATCCCTTTGCAAGACTCGGCCTGGACCGCGAAGTCCTCACTGTCAGCCAACTCAACGGCCGTGCGCGGGTGTTGCTGGAAGACGTGTTCAGCAATATCTGGGTCGAAGGCGAAATCTCCAACCTCGCCCGCCCCGCGTCCGGCCACGTGTATTTCACCCTTAAAGACAGCGGCGCCCAAGTGCGTTGCGCGCTGTTCCGGCAGAACGCGGCGAGGGTCCGCCAGGCCCTCAAGGACGGGCTGGCGGTCAAGGTACGCGGCAAGGTTTCGCTGTTCGAAGGCCGCGGCGACTATCAGCTGATTCTCGATACCGTGGAGCCGGCCGGTGATGGCGCGCTGCGCCTGGCCTTTGATGCGCTGAAGGAAAAGCTCAGCGCCGAGGGCCTGTTCAGCGCCGAACGCAAGGTGCCGCTGCCGGCCCATCCGCAGCGCATCGGCATTATCAGTTCACCGACCGGCGCGGTGATTCGCGACATCATCAGCGTGTTCCGCCGTCGCGCGCCGCAAGTGGCATTGACCTTGATCCCTACCGCCGTGCAAGGCCGCGAGGCGACCGCACAGATCGTCCGCGCCCTGAAACTGGCCGATGCCCGAGGCTTCGATGCCCTGATCCTGGCCCGCGGCGGCGGCTCCCTGGAAGACCTTTGGTGCTTCAACGAAGAAGCCGTGGCCCGGGCCGTGGATGCCTGCATCACGCCCATCGTCAGCGCGGTCGGTCACGAAACCGATGTGTCCATCAGCGACTTCGTGGCTGACGTTCGGGCGCCTACGCCTTCGGCAGCGGCCGAACTCTTGGCACCGGATTCCAGCGACCTGCAACGCCGGGTTGAGAGCCTTGAGCGCCGCCTGATGATGCGCATTCGCGATCGCCTGATGCGCGACCGCCTGCGCCTGGAAGGCCTGGCCCGGCGCCTGCGCCATCCCGGTGAGCGCCTGCGCCAGCAAGCCCAGCGCCTGGACGACCTGGACATGCGAATGCGCCGAGCCTTCGAGCGCAACCTCAATACCCGCCGCGAACGCCTGATCCGCCTGGAAACCCGACTCGCCGGCCATCACCCGGGGCGCCAACTGGCGCTGTTGCGTCAACGCCTGGAAAGCCTCGCCGAACGCCTGCCCCGGGCCATGGGCGAAGGCCTGAAATCCCGGCGCCTGCAACTGCAAAGCCAGGTGCAGACCCTGCACGTGGTCAGCCCGCTGGCGACCTTGGGCCGTGGCTACAGCATCCTTTTGGACGAACGCGGCCACGCCATTCGCAACGCCGAGCAAACCCGCCCGGGCCAACGCCTCAAGGCACGGCTCGGCGAAGGCGAACTGCAGGTGCGGGTCGAAGACAACCACCTGACGCCTGTCACCCTCTCTTTACTGGATTGATCCATGCCGCGTTTTCTTTGCTCCCTGTTGCTGCTGTGCCTGACCTTCACTGCCCATGCCGACAGCTACATCACCCGCCTGCTGAACAAGCCGGTGCCCGGTGGCGTCGCCGTAGTCAGCCTGGGGGCCGCCAACCAGGCGCCCAAGGCCACCTATGACGGCAAGCCGGTGCTGGTGGTCAAGGAACAGGACAACTGGCTGGCGATTGTCGGCATCCCCCTGACAGTCAAGCCGGGCAACCAGCAGATCAGCGCCGGCGGCCGCTCGCTGAGCTTCGTCGTGGGCAGCAAGAAGTACCCGGAGCAGCGGATCACCCTGAAGAACCAGCGCCAGGTCAACCCCAACCCGGCCGACCTGAAACGCATCGACGGCGAACTGGCCGAACAAATCCGTGCCTACCGCAGTTTCAGCCCCAACACCCCGAGCAACCTGTTGCTGGACAAGCCGGTGAACGGCCCCCTGTCGAGCAAGTTCGGCGTGCGGCGCTTTTTCAACGGTGAGGAGCGCAACCCTCACGCCGGCCTGGACTTCGCCGTGCCGGCAGGCACCCCGATCAAGACGCCAGCCGCCGGCAAGGTGATCCTGACCGGCAACTACTTCTTCAATGGCAACACCGTGTTCGTCGATCATGGCCAGGGCTTTATCAGCATGTTCTGCCACATGTCGAAAATTGACGTGAAGGTCGGCCAGCAACTGACCCGCGGCGCCGTGGTCGGCAAAGTCGGCTCCACCGGTCGCGCCACCGGGCCTCATATGCACTGGAACGTCAGCCTGAATGATGCACGGGTCGATCCGGCGATCTTTATCGGGGCGTTTCAGCCCTGATCCAGAGGCCTGGCCGCTGGCAAGCCGCCCCCACAGGGATTGCGCAGGTGCGAATGACTGCGCAATCTTTGACATTCCATTGAAGAATACCCAGCATAAAATCTCGATATAGCGTCTATTTCGAGTATTCCTCTCAATTTTTTTCCACTGCTTGCCATCTTCCACCCCAGTGGTTAGGGTTGACGCCATGAAAACCTCTCACACCCTCATTCAACGCCGTCAACACCGAAGCCTCTGCCTCGTCAGCGCACGACTGCCAGGCTGAATCGCGGTGCCTCATCCCCCTGCGTCAACACTTCACTCTTGACCCACCGGCAGGCCGCCTCTTTTCGGCCCGGACAATAAGGATTTCCCCATGAGCATGCTCAAAGACCCGTCTTCGAAGTACCGTGCGTTTGCGACCATCAACTTGCCTGACCGCACCTGGCCATCGAAGACCATCACCACCGCGCCGATCTGGTGCAGCTCCGACTTGCGTGATGGCAACCAATCGCTGATCGAGCCGATGGATGCGGTGAAGAAGCTGCGCTTCTGGAAAACCCTGGTCGCCGTGGGCGTGAAAGAAATCGAGGCCTCCTTCCCGGCCGCCTCGCAAACCGACTTCGACTTCGTGCGCACCCTGATCGAAGACGGCCACATCCCGGACGACACCACCATCCAGGTGCTGACCCAGGCCCGTGAAGACTTGATCGCCCGCACCTTCGAATCCCTGCGCGGGGCGAAGAAAGCCATCGTTCACCTGTACAACGCCACCAGCCCATCGTTCCGCCGCATTGTCTTCAACCAGGACAAGGAAGGCGTGAAAGAAATCGCCGTGAACGCTGCCAAGCTGTTCGTCAAATACGCTGCCCAGCAGCCGGAAACCCAGTGGCAGTTCGAGTACTCGCCAGAAACCTTCAGCGCCACCGAACTGGAGTTCGCCAAGGAAGTCTGCGACGCAGTGATCGAAGTCTGGAACCCGACGCCAAGCAACAAGGTGATTCTCAACCTGCCGGCCACTGTGGAAGTCGCCACGCCGAACATCTATGCCGACCAGATCGAATGGTTCGGTCGCCATATCACCCGTCGGGACAGCGTGCTCATCAGCCTGCACACCCACAACGACCGTGGCACCGGCGTAGCCGCCACCGAGTTGGGCCTGATGGCCGGCGCCGACCGTGTCGAAGGCTGCCTGTTCGGCAACGGCGAGCGTACCGGTAACGTCGACCTGGTCACCGTGGCCTTGAACCTCTACACCCAGGGCATCAACCCGGAACTGGATTTCTCCGACATCGACGGCGTGCGCAAAGTCGTGGAAGAGTGCAACCAGATTGCAGTGCACCCACGTCACCCTTATGTCGGCGACCTGGTGCACACCGCGTTCTCCGGCTCCCACCAGGACGCAATCCGCAAGGGCTTCGCCCAGCAGAAATCCGATGCCCTGTGGGAAGTGCCGTACTTGCCGATCGACCCGGCAGACATCGGCCGCAGCTACGAGGCCGTGATCCGTGTCAACAGCCAGTCCGGCAAGGGCGGCATCGCCTACTTGCTGGAGCAGGAATACGGCATCAGCTTGCCGCGTCGCATGCAGATCGAATTCAGCCAAGTGGTGCAGCGTGAAACCGACCGCCTGGGCCTGGAAATGACCGCCCAGCAGATCCACGCCTTGCTCCACAGTGAGTACTTGCAGGCCAACACCCCGTACGCGCTGGTCAGCCACCGCTTGCAGGAAGAGAACGGCCACAGCGCAGTAGAAGTGGAAGTCTCGGGCAAGGGCCAGGGCGAAACCAACCTGCACTGGCGCGGCAAAGGCAACGGTGCTCTGGAAGCCCTGGTAGCCGGCCTGCCGATTCCGGTGGAGATCATGGACTACAACGAGCACGCCATCGGCGCTGGCACCAACGCCAAGGCTGCGGCCTACATCGAACTGCGAGTGAACGGTGAACGTGCCGTGCACGGCGTGGGTATCGATGAAAACATCACCACCGCCAGCTTCAAGGCCCTGTTCAGCGCCCTGAACCGCTCCCTGAGCCAGCTGGACGCCAAAGCGGCCTGATCCACGCAGCCCAATAAAAAGGCCCCGAGGTGCAAACCTCGGGGCCTTTTTTATTAGCCTGAATCACTGACCGAAGCCCGGTGAGCGATTGATGCCTCAAGCGTGGGTATCGACACCGGACGTCGCCTGGACCAAGGCCGCCTGCAGGGTTTGCAGGGTGGCGTTGGTGCCCATGATCTGGGTCTGCAGATTCATCACCTGCTGGGCTTTCTGCTCTGCGTTGGCCTGCCCGCGCTGGGTACCGGCCAGTTGCGCCCGCTGCTGGGTCAGCAACTTCTGGGTGTCTGCGATCTGCTTTTTCAACTGTTCCACAGGATCGCTGGCCGCTTGGGCTGCAGCAGCATCGGTGCTGGCGCTGCTGACGTTGATCTTCAACGAACCGTCTTTCTCAGTCTCGCCTTGCTCAGACACGCCAGCGACGGGACTTTTCTCTTCCTCACCACGAATTTTGGTGCTCGAGGATGGGACCAGATACGGGTTGAAGGTTGTCGCGTTGATACCGGTCATTAAGGCGTCCTCCTAGGGTTTTCCCTATATCGGCGAGCAACCCGCAAACTTGATCAGGCAGAACCGCCTAGGTGAAATGAAACGTATCGGCGTCCAGGTTCGCGGGGAACCGAGTTCGATACGCCGTCAACTCACTGGCACTCAGGCACACCTGGAACACCCCGTCTGCTTCACCAGCGCTGAGCAGGGTCTCGCCCTGGAAGTCCAACACCTGGCTATCACCGGTGTAGGCAAAGCCTTTGCCATCGGTACCGATCCGATTCACTGCCGCCACGTAACACAGGTTCTCGATAGCCCGGGCCGGCAACAGGCGGTTCCAGTGCAGGCGACGTGCCCCCGGCCAATTGGCGGTGTACAGCAGCAAGTCGGTGTCTTGGGCATCCCGGCTCCACACAGGAAAGCGCAAGTCGTAGCAAATCAGCGGCCGAATGCGCCAGCCCTTGAGCTCGAACTGCACTTGGCGCTCGCCCGGGGTGTAGTGGTTGTGCTCACCGGCCATGCGAAACAGGTGGCGCTTGTCGTAGTGCCAGACTTCGCCATCAGGCCGCGCCCACAACAAGCGATTGCGGTGGCTGCCATCGGCGGCGTGGATGATCACGCTGCCGGTGATGACCGTATTCAGCCGTTTCGCCTGGACCCGCAGCCACTGGCTGGTGGGGCCGTTTTCCGCCTCGGCCAGGGTTGCCGACTCCATGGAAAAGCCGGTGGTGAACATCTCCGGGAGGATGATCAGGTCGACGCCCCGGGCCTGCTCGAGCAACTGCTCGAAATGCTCGAGGTTGGCCTGGCGATCATGCCAGGCCAGGGTGGTCTGGATCAGTGCCAGGTTGAGATCGGGCAGTGCTTTCAGATCGCGCATAGTTTTTCCGCTGCCTGACGCAACGTCTCCTCGCGTTTGGCGAAACACAGACGGACCAGTCGCTGTTGCGGCGCCGGGTTCTGATAGAACACCGACACCGGAATGGTCGCCACGCCATGCTCACGGGTCATCCAGATCGACATTTCGACGTCATTCAAATCCGGGCGGATCTGCGAATAGTCCACCAACTGGAAATAGGTACCGGCCACCCGAGTAAAGCTGAAGCGCGATGGGGCCAGCAGGTCGCAGAACAGGTCACGCTTGGCCTGATAGAACGCCGGCAGCTCCTCCACATGTTCCGGGTGTGCAGACATGTAGTCCGCCAGCGCGTACTGCAACGGCGTGACCCCGCAGAAGCTGACGTATTGATGCACTTTGCGCAGCTCAGCACTCAAGGCCGGCGGCGCCACCACGTAACCGGTCTTCCAGCCGGTAACGTGGTAAGTCTTGCCGAACGAACTGACCACAAAGGCACGGGAGTACAGCTCTTCATGGGCGAGGATGCTGACATGGGGCACACCGTCGAACACCAGGTGCTCATACACCTCGTCGCTGACCAGGTAGATGTCGCGGTCACGGATCAGCGCCGCCAGTTGGTCCAGCTCGGCACGGCTGATCAACGCACCGCTGGGGTTGTGCGGGCTGTTGAGGATGATCATCCGCGTGCGCGGGCTCAAGGCATCGCCCAGGGACTGCCAGTCAATGGCAAAGTCCTCGAGGCCCAGTTGCACATGCACACAGCGACCACCGGCCAGCTCCACCGCCGGCTCATAGCTGTCGTAGCACGGGTCAAAGACAATGACTTCGTCACCGGGTTGGATCACTGCCTGAATGGCGCAGAAGATGGCCTGGGTAGCTCCCGGGGTGATGGTCACTTCCGTGTCGGCATTCACCTGAACCCCGTAGCTGCGAGCGATCTTCGCAGCCACTTGCTGACGTAATGCCGGCAACCCGGTCATGGGCGCGTATTGATTATGGCCACTGGCAATGTGCTGGCCAACCGCATCACGCAGCGCCTGGGGGCCATCAAAATCGGGAAAACCCTGGGACAGGTTGAGCGCGCCGGTTTCCACCGCGAGCTGGGACATTTGCGTGAAGATGGTGGTGCCGACATTCGGCAACTTACTGGTGATCATGAGGGTTCCCTGCTGAACACCCGGCTCTACGGCGGCGCGGGAGCTCCCGAGAATAGCCCAAACGCCAGCGATTAAAAAAGGGTCCTTAAAGGACCCTTTCCAATGCCTGCCTCACACTCCAGGCTTTTCAACCTGTGGCTTGCAGCTAGCCATTCACGCCTAGCTTTTAGCGTTTGTCGCGGCGTTTCTTGTCCGCTTTCTTGTGGTGCGACATCAAGCGACGCTTCTTGTTGACCTGGCGGTCGGTGAGTGTGTTCTTGTTGCCTTCGTACGGGTTCTCTCCACCTTTGAACTCGATGCGGATCGGCGTACCCACCAGCTTCAGAACGCGGCGATAGGTGTTTTCCAGGTAGCGAACATACGACTTCGGCACCTTCTCCACCTGGTTGCCGTGGATCACGATCAGCGGCGGGTTGGCACCACCCAAGTGGGCATAACGCAGCTTGATGCGACGATTGTTGACCATCGGCGGCGCGTGCTCGCCCACAGCGTCTTCGAGAATTTGCGTCAGACGGCTGGTCGGCCAGCGGGTGACCGCCGACTTGAAGGAGTTCTGCACCGACTGATACAGGTTGCCCACGCCGGTGCCATGCAGCGCCGAGATGAAGTGGATGTCAGCGAAGTCGACGAAGAACAACCGGCGTTGCAGCTCGGTTTTCACGTAGTCGCGTTCGCCTGGCGTCATGCCGTCCCATTTGTTCAGGGCGATCACCAGGGCACGACCGGCTTCCAGGGCAAAGCCCAGCAGGTTCAGGTCGTGGTCCACCACGCCCTCCCGGGCGTCCATGACAAAGATCACCACGTTGGCGTCTTTGATCGCTTGCAGGGTTTTCACCACCGAGAACTTTTCAACTTCCTCGTGGATCTTGCCGCGCTTGCGCACACCGGCGGTGTCGATCAGCGTGTACTTCTCGTCGTTACGTTCGAACGGGATGTAGATACTGTCGCGGGTGGTGCCGGGTTGGTCGTAGACGATGACGCGGTCTTCACCCAGCATGCGGTTGACCAGGGTAGATTTACCCACGTTTGGACGACCGATGATGGCGATCTTGATGCCGTCTTTCTCGCTTGGGCCCGGAATGCGCTTGGCTTCCTCGCCTTCGGCAACGATTTCTTCCTCGCCGTCTTCCGGCGCGTCTTCATCGTCTTTAGGGAATTCGCGCAAGGCGATTTCCAGCATCTGGGTGATGCCACGACCGTGGGCACCGGCGATCGGTACCGCGTCGCCCATGCCAAGTGGCGCGAACTCGGCGCGAGCCATGTCCGGGTCGATGTTGTCGACCTTGTTGGCGATCACGTAAGAGGTCTTGTTACGTTTGCGCAAATGCTCGCCGATCATCTGGTCGGCGGCGGTGAAACCGGCCTTGGCATCAACCAGGAACAGAACGACATCGGCTTCTTCAATGGCCAGCAGCGACTGCTCGGCCATTTTTTCGTCCATACCGTGCTCGTCACCGGAGATGCCGCCGGTGTCGATCAGAATGTAGGAGCGCCCTTGCCACTTGGCCTCACCGTATTGGCGATCACGGGTCAGACCGGACAGGTCGCCAACGATGGCGTCGCGAGTCCGAGTCAGGCGGTTGAACAAGGTGGATTTACCGACGTTCGGTCGGCCCACCAGGGCGATTACGGGAACCATGCGGCTCTCCACTGCGTTAATTGCGAAAATACAAAAGCCGCTGCGAGGCAGCGGCTGGTGCTCGGGGCAGCACTGCAGGAGCAAGCGTGCTTGTTCCTGCAGTTCGCTTGGGGGATCTCCCCAAGCATAGTCAAACCATTACTTGATGGTCAGGGCTTCCAGTTTGCCGCTGTTGCCATACACGTAAATCATGTCACCCATCACCAGCGGACGAGCCCGCAGGCCATCGCTGTCGATGCGCTCACGGCCGACGAAACGGCCATCAACCTGGCTCAGCAGGTGCAGGTAACCTTCCAGGTCACCCACAGCTACGTAGCTGGAGAAGACTTCCGGTGCCGACAGTTGACGGCGAGCCAGCGAGTCGTTGCTCCACAGTGCGGTGGTGGAACGCTCGTCGACACTTTCAACGGTGCCGGACGACAGGCTCACGTAAACACTGCCGAAACCTTGGGCGACGCCTGCGTAGCTGGAAGCATCACGCTGCCAGAGCGGACGACCGCTTTCCAGATCCAGGGCAGCCACGCGGCCTTGGTAGCTGGCCACGTACAGGGTGCCGCCGGACAACAGCAGGCCACCGTCGATGTCCACTACACGGTCCAGCTCGGAGCGACCTTGAGGGATTGCTACGCGCTGTTCCCACACCGGCACGCCGTTGCGGATATCCAGGGCCACCACTTTACCGGTCGACAGACCGGCAACCGCCAGGCGGTTGGTGGCGATGGGGGCGCTGGTGCCACGCAGGGTCAGTACCGCCGGGGTGCTGTCGTAGAGCCACATCTGGTTGCCGGTGGCAGCGTCCAGGCCGATCACTCGGTCATCCTGGGTCTGCACGACGACCACGTCACCGTTGGTCGCAGGCGGTGCCAGGACTTCACTGGTCACGCGAGCGCGCCATTTTTCTTCACCGCTGGAAGCATCCAGAGCGATCACTTCGCCCTTCAGGGTGCCGATCATGACCAGGCCGTAACCCACGCCCACGGCGCCGGATACAGGCAGTTCAAGATCCTTCTTCCATTTGACGTCACCGCTCATGCGATCCAGGGACATCACCACGCCGGTAACGTCCGCGGCATAGATGGTGTCGCCATCAATGGCCGGTACCAGCATGTTGTAGGTTTCGCCCTGGCCGTCACCGACCGAACGGCTCCACTGCTTCTGCAGGACCACTTCTTCTTTGAAGTCGACCAGTTCAGCCGGCGGCAGTTCTTTCTTGCTGTTGCTGCTGCAACCCGCGGCCAGAATGGCCAGAGCCAGCAATGCTGCATGTTTCCAACGGATCACGTCACGCATCCCCTTTGGCCAGGTCGTCCAGCTTGATTTGAAGGCCACCGACCGCGGCTTCATCCGACAGCGCAGCCTTGGCTTTTTGGTAGGCCGCATGGGCGTCGTCGATACGGCCCAACTGCACCAACAGGTCACCCTTGAGTTCTTCACGGGTGGCCAGGAAGGCCTTGTCGGCATCACCGTCGAGCAGCTTCAGTGCGTCGTCGACCTTGTTCTGCGCCGCCAGCACTTGGGCCAGACGCTGACGCGCCACTTCACCCAAGGTTGGGTTGGCTGGCTTGTCGGTCACGGCTTTCAGTTCGGTGGCGGCGTCGTCCAGCTTGCCGCTGTCTACCGCGACCTTGGCCACGAACAGGCGGCCGTACTGGGCGTAGGCGCTGCCGCCGAAATCGCTGTTGAGCTTGCCGGCCAGGTACGTCACACGGGCCACATCCGGCTTGCCATCAGGGGTCAGCGTGGTTTCCAGCAATTGCTGATAGAGCACCGATGCGCCTTGCGACTGGTTGCTCTGATACTTGTGCCAGGCCTGCCAGCCGAACACGATGACCAGCGCCAACAGGCCGCCAGTGACCAGGGGTTTACCGTTGCGCGACCACCAGTCCTTCAATTCCGCCAGCTGTTCATCTTCGGTACTCGACACCCCAATACTCCTTATTCGCTAAATCGGCTGTTTGACAGCTTCAACCCTGCACGACGCAGGTGGCCAGGTGCGCAGCGAGTGCATCCCAGGCAATGCTTTGTTGTTCACCCTGGCCACGCAGGGGTTTGAAACCTACCACTTGCTGGGCCAGTTCGTCGTCACCGAGGATCAGTGCATACAGCGCACCGCTCTTGTCGGCTTTCTTGAATTGGCTCTTGAAGCTGCCAGCACCGGCGTTGATCTGCAGGCGCAGGTTGGGCAACTGGTCACGCACCCGCTCGCTCAAGGCCAGGCCGGCCAATTCGGCAGCCTCACCGAAGGCGCACAGGTAAACGTCCACCTGACGGGAGATCTCTTGCGGGATCTGTTCCAGGGTTTCCAGCATCAGCACCAGGCGTTCGATACCCATGGCGAAACCTACGCCCGGGGTCGGCTTGCCGCCCATCTGCTCCACCAGGCCGTCGTAACGACCGCCGGCGCAAACGGTGCCCTGGGCGCCGAGTTTATCGGTGACCCACTCAAAGACGGTCTTGCTGTAGTAATCCAGGCCGCGCACCAGCTTCGGGTTGATCACGTATGGAATACCGGCCGCATCCAGGCGCGCCTTGAGGCCCTCGAAGTGCACTCGGGACTCTTCGTCCAGGTAGTCGGCCAGTTTCGGCGCGTCCACCAGGACGGCTTGAGTGGCCGGGTCCTTGGTGTCCAGAACCCGCAGCGGGTTGGTTTTCAAGCGACGCTGGCTGTCTTCGTCCAACTGCTCGTGGCGCGCCGACAGGAACTCCACCAGCGCTTCGCGATAACGCGCACGGGCTTCAGAGGTGCCCAGGCTGTTGAGCTCGAGCTTCACCGCATCACGGATGCCCAACTCGCCCCACAGGCGCCAGGTCAGCACAATCAGCTCGGCATCGATGTCCGGACCGTCGAGGTTGAAGACTTCCAGGCCGATCTGGTGGAACTGGCGATAACGGCCTTTCTGCGGACGCTCATGGCGGAACATCGGGCCGATGTACCACAGTTTCTGCACTTGGCCACCGCCGGTCAGGCCGTGTTCCAGGGCAGCGCGTACGCAAGCGGCAGTGCCTTCCGGACGCAGGGTCAGGGAGTCGCCGTTACGGTCTTCGAAGGTGTACATCTCTTTTTCGACGATGTCAGTGACTTCGCCGATAGAGCGCTTGAACAGCTCGGTGAACTCGACAATCGGCATACGGATTTGCTTGTAACCGTAGTTATCCAGCAAACGCGCGACGGTGCCCTCGAAATAACGCCACAGGGGCGTCTGCTCGGGCAGGATGTCATTCATGCCACGAATGGCTTGCAGAGACTTGCTCACAAAAAATCCTTAATTCGTTCGGTTAGCCGCGCGCGATCAGCGCAGCGTCGGCTTCGACCTTTTCGGCCGCCTTCTGCCGGATCAGCTTTTCCAGCTGGTCCACCAGGTTGTCATTGGTCAATTTCTGCGCCGGCTTGCCATCGATGTAGATCAGGTTCGGCGTGCCACCGGTCAAGCCGATGTGAGCCTCTTTGGCCTCACCCGGACCGTTGACCACACAACCGATCACAGCCACATCCAGCGGCACCAGCAGGTCTTCAAGGCGCCCTTCCAACTCGTTCATGGTTTTCACCACATCGAAATTCTGCCGCGAGCAACTCGGGCAGGCGATGAAGTTGATGCCACGGGAGCGCAGATGCAGGGACTTGAGAATGTCGTAGCCGACTTTCACTTCCTCGACCGGGTCGGCCGCCAACGAGATGCGAATAGTATCGCCAATCCCTTCGGCCAGCAGCATACCGAGGCCCACGGCGGATTTCACCGTGCCTGAACGCAAACCACCCGCTTCGGTAATGCCCAAGTGCAGGGGCTGGATGATTTCCTTGGCCAGCAAACGGTAGGCTTCGACAGCCATGAACACGTCGGAGGCTTTGACGCTGACCTTGAAGTCCTGGAAATTCAGGCGTTCCAGGTGTTCAACGTGACGCAGTGCAGACTCCACCAACGCTGCTGGCGTCGGTTCGCCGTATTTCTTTTGCAGGTCTTTTTCCAAGGAACCGGCGTTGACGCCGATGCGGATTGGAATCCCGCGGTCACGGGCAGCATCCACCACGGCGCGCACTCGGTCTTCGCGACCGATGTTGCCCGGGTTGATGCGCAAGCAATCGACACCCAACTCGGCCACGCGCAGGGCGATCTTGTAATCGAAGTGAATGTCGGCAACCAGCGGCACCTTGACCCGTTGCTTGATGCGGCCAAACGCCTCTGCCGCATCCATGTCGGGCACCGAGACGCGCACGATGTCCACGCCTGCCGCTTCCAGACGATTGATCTGGGCCACAGTGGCCGCCACGTCATTGGTGTCGCTGTTGGTCATGCTCTGCACCGCGATCGGCGCGTCGCCGCCCACGGGGACCGAGCCGACCCAAATCTTGCGGGACTCGCGACGTTTGATTGGTGATTCGCCGTGCATGACTTATTGACCTAACTTCAGGCGAGCGGTCTCGCCACTGGTGAACGGAGCCACATCGACTGCCTGTCCGTTGTAGCTGATCTGTGCACCGCGGGCGTAGCCCAGGCGCACGGCAAACGGCGGTTGGCCGCTGACATCGACAGTCTCACCCTTGCGCTTGAGCGCGCTCAACAGCACTTTGCCGTTGCCATCGGTGACCTGGGTCCAGCAGTCGGCTGTGTATTGAATCTGTACCTGAGCAGCGCCGGCGACGGGAGCCGCAGCAACTGGGGCAGTGACGGCTGCAGTCGGCGCCGGAACCACCGCTGGCGTGTGCACCGCAGGCGCAGCAGGTGCCGGCGTCGCGGAAACGCTGGCCGCTGGGGCAGGCGTTGTATGAGCGGGCGCTGCCGGAGCTGCCGGGGTCGTCGGAGTAACCGCCGCAGTATCAGCGGGTGCTTCGCCCGACGCCTGTGCATCCGGCAGCGCGAGGCTGGTTTCGCCCTCGGCCTGGCCTTCAGCAACAGCCTGGTCTTCCGGCTCGTCGATCGGGTGGATTTGGGTGGTGCCGTCAGCGCCTTCGACTTCAACGTGTTCCTGGTTGAGCGCGGTCAGGTCCTTGCTGCGCAGGGAGGTTTGATCCTGCCACCAGACAAAACCGCCGCCGACCACAGCAACCAGCAACAGCAAGCTGACAATCCGCAAGATGGTGTGGGAAACCCGAACCGGCTCCTCGATACGGCCCAAGGCGTGAACGCTGCTGCCCTGGGAGTCGGTGCCGGTGAACTGGTCGAACTCTTGGACGGCCAGCGCCTGGTCCATTCCCAGCAACTTGGCGTAGGCGCGGATATAACCCCGGGCAAAGGTGTGTCCCGGCAGCTTGTCGAAAGCGCCGGCTTCCAGGTTGCTCAGGGAGCTCACGGTGAGATTGAGCTTGTGGGCCACTTCAGCCAGCGACCAACCATTGCTTTCGCGGGCCTGACGCAGGGTCTCACCGGGGTTTACGCGAGTCACTGCTTGAACTTCGGGATGCGCCGCTTTCATCATTGCTCCGACAGGTATTGCTGATATTCCGGCGTACCGGGATAGAGTCGTTTTAATTGCAGACCGTAACTGGCGGCCTTGTCGCGATCTTCGAACACTTCGGCCAGACGCGCGCCGAGCAATAGACTACGTGCATTTTGCCCACTCAGTTGGCTAAAACGATCGTAATAGTCATGTGCGGGCACATAATGCCTGTCTTCGAAAGACAACTCAGCCATTTCCAGCAATGCGCGGGGTTGTTGATGGTTCAGACGCAGGGCTTTTTCCAGTTGCTGCTGGGCCAACTCACGCTGGCCAAACATCGAAGCAGTCATACCAAGGTTCTCGAACACTCGGGAGCGCTCGGGATAAAGAGTATCAGCCGCCGCTTGCTCAAAGCGCTCGTAAGCTTCTTTGTAACGTTTTTCTTCGAAGAGAAAGCTGCCGTAGTTGTTGAGGATACGGGCATCGGTGGGGCGCGCGGTGAGGGCTTTGCGAAAATACTGTTCAGCCAGCTCGGGCTCCATTTCCGCTTGGAAAACCAGAGCCAGGGCCGCATTGGCGTCGGCATCGGTGCTGTCCAGCTCCAGGGCCTTTTTCAACGGCACCTTGGCACGCTCGGCCATGCCTTGCTGCAGATAGCCCAAGCCCAGCTGCACATAGGCCTCGCGCGCTTCGCTACGTCCCTTGCTTGTATTCAGCGGGCTGGAATCACCTGACATGACACAGCCAGCCGAAAGGCCGACAACAAGCACAAGGAGCGCAACGCGCAAGGCCATGGAGATCCTCTCTCAGGTACGGTTCGCAGCGCTTTGCGGCAGATCGGCGTCGGCGCTCAATTCACGCACGGCGATATAACGCTCGCTACGACGGGTGCGGTCCATCACCTGCCCGACCAGTTGCCCACAGGCCGCATCGATGTCTTCGCCACGGGTGGTGCGCACGGTGACATTGAAGCCGGCGTGGTGCAGTTGATCCTGGAACCGGCGAATGGCGTTGTTGCTCGGACGCTCGTAACCGGAATGCGGGAACGGGTTGAACGGGATCAGGTTGATCTTGCACGGGATGTTCTTCAGCAACTCGATCATTTCAACCGCGTGCTCGACCTTGTCGTTGATGTCCTTGAGCAAGGTGTACTCGATGGTCAGCACACGCTTTTCGCCCAGGGACGACATATAGCGCTGGCAGGACTCGAGGAGCATTTTCAGCGGGTACTTCTTGTTGATCGGTACCAACTGATTGCGCAGCGCATCGTTGGGTGCGTGCAGGGACAACGCCAGGGAGACGTCGATGTGCTTGGACAGCTCATCGATCATCGGCACCACGCCGGAGGTCGACAGGGTCACACGGCGCTTGGAGATGCCGTAACCCAGGTCGTCCATCATCAAGTGCATGGCCGCGATGACGTTGTCGAAGTTCAGCAGCGGCTCACCCATGCCCATCATCACCACGTTGGTGATAGCACGGTCGACGGTCGCCGGGACGCTGCCAAAGGATTTGTTGGCAATCCACACCTGGCCGATGACTTCGGCGGCAGTGAGGTTGCTATTGAAGCCTTGCTTGCCGGTGGAGCAGAAACTGCAATCCAGGGCACAGCCTGCCTGGGACGAAACGCACAGAGTGCCGCGTTTGCCCTGGGGAATGTACACGGTCTCAACGCAGCTGCCGGACGCCACGCGCACCACCCATTTACGGGTGCCGTCGCTGGAGATGTCCTCGCTGACCACTTCCGGACCGCGAACTTCAGCAATGGCCTTGAGCTTGTCGCGCAAAGCCTTGCTGACGTTCGTCATGGCGTCGAAATCATCGACGCCAAAGTGGTGAATCCATTTCATTACCTGACCGGCACGGAAACGCTTCTCCCCGATTGAGTCGAAGAATTTCTCCATTTCCTGTTGAGTCAGCCCCAGCAGGTTGGTTTTTACAGTCGATGTCGTCATGGATTCACCTTCACTCTTAAGCCAATGCTTAGCGAGTGGTTACTTCAGTAGCTGCGAAGAAGTACGAGATTTCACGAGCAGCAGCGGCTTCGGAGTCCGAACCGTGTACAGCGTTGGCGTCGATGGAATCAGCGAAGTCAGCACGGATGGTGCCAGCAGCAGCTTCTTTAGGGTTGGTAGCGCCCATCAGCTCACGGTTCAGAGCGATAGCGTTTTCGCCTTCCAGAACCTGAACAACAACAGGACCGGAGATCATGAAGGCAACCAGGTCGCCGAAGAAACCACGAGCGCTGTGCTCAGCGTAGAAGCCTTCGGCTTCAGCTTTGGACAATTGCTTGAGTTTCGAAGCTACAACCTTCAGGCCGGCTTTTTCGAAACGAGTGGTGATCTCGCCGATGACGTTTTTTGCAACAGCGTCAGGCTTGATGATGGAGAAAGTACGTTGAACAGCCATGGTGTAACTCCAGAAACGGTAATTTGCGAAAAATTAAACCCGCGAATTATACGCGGGTTTATAGGGATTGCCTAACTGCGTACGTTGCGGAATCAGTCCGCTTCTTCGATCCAGGCCGCCTGAATGGCTTCAAGAACCTTCTCGCCACCGCGAGCGGCGTCGTCACTGAATTCCGGCAGTGCCAGAACCCATTTGTGCAGATCGACAAAGTTCACGTAGCGCGGATCCACGTCCGGCTTCGACTCGGCCAACTGAATGGCGATTTCCAGCACATCAACCCACTTGAGACTCATGAAAACTCCTTGAATCAGTGCGGCGCTTCGGCGGCGTGGTTGAGCGAGTATTTCGGGATTTCGATGGTCAGGTCTTCATCACCGACGATCGCCTGGCACGCGAGGCGCGACTGGGCTTCCAGACCCCAGGCCTTGTCCAGCAGGTCTTCTTCCAGCTCGTCAGCCTCGTTCAGCGAGTCAAAACCCTCGCGCACGATGCAGTGACAGGTGGTGCAGGCACTGACGCCGCCACAGGCGCTTTCGATCTCGATGTGATGGTCATGCGCCACGTCGAGCACAGACACACCCGGCTCAACCTCGACAACCAGACCGTCCGGGCAAAACACGGCGTGTGGCAGAAAAATGATCTGCGGCATCAGTTATTCCTCGATTTCATTCAAGTTGCGCCCCGCCAACGCGGCTTTCACCGTCGAATCCAGGCGGCGGGCAGCAAAGGCATCGGTCACTTGCGACAGACGCTTGGTCTGCTGCTCGATGGCGTAACCATCGGTGCCACGCATCAATTCAGTCAGTTCCTGCATCTGCAACTCAATGACCATGCGCTCTTCAGCATCCAGCAAACGCTCGCCGTCGACATCCAGAGCGCCCTGCACCGCTTCGATCAGGCGCTGGGCATCGACCTGCTGCTCGCGCAGCACGCGGGCGACCTTGTCGTCACTGGCGTATTGGAAAGAATCCTTGAGCATTTTGGCGATTTCGCCGTCCGTCAGGCCATAGGAAGGCTTGACCTGGATGCTGGCCTCGACGCCCGAGCCCAGCTCTCGAGCGGCAACGCTGAGTAGACCATCGGCGTCCACCTGGAAGGTCACGCGAATCTTCGCCGCACCCGCCACCATGGGCGGAATGCCGCGCAGCTCAAAACGCGCCAGGGAGCGGCAATCGCTGATCAGTTCACGCTCGCCCTGGAGCACATGAATCATCATGGCCGACTGGCCGTCTTTGTAGGTGGTGAAATCCTGGGCCCGAGCGACTGGAATGGTGGTGTTGCGCGGAATCACCTTTTCCATCAGCCCACCCATGGTTTCCAGCCCCAGGGACAGCGGAATCACATCCAACAGCAGCAGTTCGCCGCCTTCACGCTTGTTGCCGGCCAGCGTATCGGCCTGGATCGCAGCACCGATGGCCACGACCTGGTCCGGGTCGATCTCGGTCAGCGGCTGGCGACCGAACATGTCGGCCACAGCTTCGCGCACTCGCGGCACACGGGTCGAACCACCGACCATGACTACGGCCTGGACTTCGTCCAACTCGACATTGGAATCACGCACGGCACGCCGGCAAGCCTTGAGACTGCGAGCAACCATGGGTTCGATCAGCGCATCGAAGGCGTCACGGGTCAGCGGTGCACGCCAGTCGCCATAGACCACTTCGACCGACGCAGCGTCGGTCAGGGCTTCCTTGGCGGCACAGGCGGTTTGCAGCAGATTGCGTTGCGCGCCCGGATCCAGATCGGCGGACAGGCCCGCACTCTCGATGATCCAGCTGGCAATGGCGTGGTCGAAGTCATCGCCGCCCAGGGCGCTATCGCCGCCGGTGGCCAGCACTTCAAACACGCCACCAGTCAGGCGCAGGATGGAAATATCAAAGGTGCCGCCGCCCAGGTCATAGATGGCCACCACGCCTTCAGCGTGCTGATCCAGGCCGTAGGCCACAGCAGCTGCGGTGGGCTCGTTGAGCAAACGCAGCACGTTGAGGCCAGCCAGCTTGGCCGCGTCCTTGGTCGCCTGGCGTTGCGCATCGTCGAAATAGGCCGGAACGGTGATCACCGCGCCCACCAATTCGCCACCCAATGTGGATTCGGCGCGCTGACGCAGCACCTTGAGGATATCGGCGGACACTTCAACCGGGCTTTTCGGCCCTTGCACCGTTTCGATAAACGGCATGTGCGACTCGCCATCGACAAAACGGTACGGCAGCTGCTCGCCCAATTGCTTGACGTCGGACAGACCACGACCCATCAAGCGCTTGACCGACAGCACGGTATTCAAAGGATCGGCAGACGCTGCCAGGCGAGCGGATTCGCCCACTTCGACACGATCAGCGTGATAGCGCACCGCGGAAGGCAGGATCACTTGACCCTGCGCGTCGGGCAGCGGCTCGGAAAGACCACTGCGCAATGCAGCGACCAGCGAATTGGTAGTGCCCAAGTCTATCCCCACAGCCAGGCGACGCTGGTGCGGTTGAGGACTTTGGCCGGGTTCGGCGATCTGCAGTAGGGCCATGCTTATCAGGACTTATCTGTATATCAGGCGTGCGACCGGGGCGGCACTGGGTTAATCGTCGAGGCGCTCTTCTAACTGGCGCACTTCGTAGGTGAGCTTGTCGAGGAACTGCATGCGCCGCATCAGGCGTTCAGCCTGTTCACGTTGCGCCGCATCATCCCAACAGGCTGCGAAGCTTTCGTTCAATTCATCCTGAGCCGATTTCAGACGGCGCTTGAAGGCGGCTACACCACCCAGGTCGGCACTGTCTTGCAGGTCTTCGAGCTCTTCGCGCCATTGCATCTGCTGCAGAAGAAACTCCGGATCATGCACCGTGACCTCCAGCGGCAGCTCACCCCCATTCAAGGCGAGCAAGTAACGTGCGCGCTTGGGAGGACTTTTGAGCGTCTGGTAGGCCTCGTTGAGGCTCGCGGACTGTTCCAGCGCCAAGCGCTGCTCGCGCTCGCTGGCATCGGCAAAACGGTCCGGATGAACACCACGCGCCAACTCACGGTAGCGCGTAGCCAGCTGCTCGAGATCCAGGCGAAAGCCGGGCTGCAGCTCAAATAAAGCGAAATGACAAGGAGTACCCACGAGAAGCCTCAGATGTTGAAGCTTTCGCCGCAGCCACATTCACCGCGCACGTTGGGGTTGTTGAACTTGAAGCCTTCGTTCAACCCTTCCTTGACGAAATCCAGCTCGGTGCCGTCCAGGTAGGTCAGGCTTTTCGGGTCGATGATCACTTTCTCGCCGTGACTTTCGAACACCTGATCCTCTTCACCCACCTCGTCGACGAACTCCAGCACATAGGCAAGGCCGGAACAGCCTGTGGTGCGGACACCCAGACGAATCCCATCACCTTTGCCGCGCCCATTGAGGGAACGTCGCACGTGTTGAGCAGCCGCTTCTGTCATGCTGATAGCCATCGTGACTCCTTACTTGTCGCTCAATCTGTGAAAGCTGAATCCGAAATCAGATCAGGCCTTTCTTCTGCTTGTAATCGCGAACAGCGGCCTTGATGGCGTCTTCAGCGAGTACCGAGCAGTGGATTTTTACTGGCGGCAGGGCCAGCTCTTCAGCCAACTGAGTGTTCTTGATGGTCTCTGCTTCATCCAGAGTCTTGCCTTTCATCCACTCGGTAGCCAGGGAGCTGGAAGCGATAGCCGAACCGCAGCCGTAGGTCTTGAACTTGGCGTCTTCGATGATGCCTTGCTCGTTGACCTTGATCTGCAGACGCATCACGTCGCCGCACGCCGGAGCGCCGACCATGCCGGTGCCGACGTCAGGATCTTCCGCGTTCATCTTGCCGACGTTGCGCGGGTTCTCGTAGTGGTCGATGACCTTTTCGCTGTAAGCCATGATTCTTAATCCTCACTCATCAGAGAGTCGCTCTTGGGGTTCCGTACACCGCCGTTGCCGACACGCTCTACAGAACCCGTTTGCGGCGACTTATATTCAGTGTGCCGCCCACTCGATCTTCGAGATATCGACACCATCTTTGAACATGTCCCACAGCGGCGACAGAGCGCGCAGCTTGGTAACGGCCTCGCAGACTTTCTGCGCGGCATAATCGATTTCTTCTTCGGTGGTGAAACGGCCGAAGGTGAAGCGGATCGAGCTGTGTGCCAGTTCGTCGTTGCGGCCCAGGGCGCGCAGTACGTATGAAGGCTCCAGGGATGCCGAGGTGCAAGCCGAACCGGACGATACTGCCAGGTCCTTGAGGGCCATGATCAGCGACTCGCCTTCAACGTAGTTGAAGCTCAGGTTCAGGTTGTGCGGTACGCGGGCGGTCATGCTGCCGTTGATGTACAGCTCTTCCAAGTGCTCGACCTGCTGGTAGAAACGGTCGCTCAAGGCTTTGATGCGAACGTTCTCGGCAGCCATGTCTTCCTTGGCAACGCGGAAGGCTTCACCCATGCCGACGATCTGGTGAGTGGCCAGGGTGCCGGAACGCATGCCGCGCTCATGACCGCCGCCGTGCATGGTGGCTTCCAGGCGCACACGCGGCTTGCGGCTGACGTACAGCGCGCCAATGCCTTTAGGGCCGTAGGTTTTGTGGGCAGAGAAAGACATCAGGTCGACTTTCAGCGCCTGCAGGTCGATCTCGACCTTGCCGGTGGACTGAGCACCATCAACGTGGAACAGGATGCCTTTGGAACGGGTCAGCTCGCCGATGGCGGCAATGTCGTTCACGGTGCCGATTTCGTTGTTCACGTGCATGATCGACACCAGGATGGTGTCGTCGCGCAGGGCGGCTTCAACCATGGCCGGGGTGATCAGGCCGTCTTCACCGGGCTCGATGTAGGTGACTTCGAAGCCTTCACGCTCAAGTTGGCGCATGGTGTCCAGGACAGCCTTGTGCTCGATCTTCGAGGTGATCAGGTGCTTGCCCTTGGTGTGATAGAAATGCGCGACACCCTTGATTGCCAGGTTGTCGGACTCGGTAGCACCGGAAGTCCAGACGATTTCACGCGGGTCGGCGTTCACCAGGTCAGCCACTTGGCGACGGGCATTTTCCACCGACTCTTCAGCCTTCCAGCCGAACACGTGAGAGCGGGACGCCGGGTTACCGAAGTTTCCGTCGACCAGCAGGCATTCACTCATCTTTTGCGCGACACGCGGATCAACCGGGGTGGTCGCTGAGTAATCAAGGTAAATCGGCAATTTCATGGACTCTCTCCTAAATCAGGCTGGCTGGCGTACCGCTAGCTCTTTGGCTGTCATTCGACGGCGGACGCTTCAATCTTGTCCAGGCGCGGCGCCTTGCCATTACAGCGGCGCTGATCCTGACGCTGGGCTACCTCTTGCACCTCACGGCGAGTCACAAGGTCAGCCAAGCTGATACCGCTTAGAAATTCGTGAATCTGCAGGCTCAGATCGCACCACAAGTGGTGGGTCAGACAGGTATCGCCGGCATGGCAATCACCGAGCCCTTGGCATTTGGTGGCATCGACCGACTCGTTTACCGCATCGATCACCTGGGCGACCTGGATCCCTTGCATGTCACGTGAAAGCTGATAGCCGCCGCCTGGGCCACGCACACTGGAGACCAGGTTGCTACGGCGCAGTTTGGCAAAAAGCTGTTCGAGATAAGACAGGGAGATGCCTTGGCGCTCTGAGATATCGGCCAGTGACACCGGGCCATGTTGCGCGTGCAACGCCAGATCGAGCATGGCGGTTACCGCGTATCGGCCTTTAGTAGTGAGTCGCATGGACAGGTACCACGGAGTTTCGGAATGGAGGCGAGTATGTAATACCCGAGCAATCGAGTCAACTATAAGACCAACTACTTTAGTCGGGTTTACCCACAAAACAGCGCGCGAATCATAGCAAAGTCTGCGACGTAATGGCACAGCCCCATGGGAGCAACTGACCTGCGGGTCGCTTTTGACACCTGCGACCCACTCCCTGCCCCATCAGCCCGAATAAAGAACCGGCTGGCCGAGACTTAGCCGACCTGGCTGTCGCCCTTATCCTTGACCTCGGCGAAGTCCTCGTCACGCAGCACCGGCAGATCCTTCGCGCAGTAGTTACTGCCCAACTCCGTCAAGGCGCCGCACATACCTTCGAGACGACCATCAACAGCCTGCAGATGATCGAGCAGCTGGCCAATAGCCCGAGCCACCGGATCCGGCATGTCCTCACTGACGCCATAGGCATCGAAGCCGAGCTTTTCCGCCATGGCCTTGCGCTTGGCTTCCTGCTCATCACTGGACTTCATGATGATACGACCGGGGATCCCCACCACCGTGGCACCCGCTGGCACAGCTTTGGTAACCACTGCGTTGGAGCCCACCTTGGCGCCGGCACCGACCGTAAACGGCCCCAACACCTTGGCACCCGCACCCACCACCACACCATTTTCCAGGGTCGGGTGACGCTTGCCCTTGTTCCAGCTGGTGCCACCCAGGGTGACACCCTGATAAAGCGTGACGTCATCGCCAATCTCGGCGGTTTCACCAATCACGATGCCCATGCCGTGATCGATAAAGAAGCGACGACCAACCTTGGCCCCTGGATGAATCTCGATGCCCGTCAACCAACGCCCGAAGTTCGACACCAGGCGCGCCAACCACTTCCACCCCATCCCCCACAAGGCACCGGACAGGCGATGGATCCAGATCGCGTGCATGCCCGGGTAGCAGGTCAGCACTTCAAAGGCATTGCGCGCCGCCGGGTCACGATGGAACACGCTTTGGATATCTTCACGCAAACGCTCGAACATCATTGATCCTTCCGCTTTTGCAGCTCGCCACGGGCCGCTTTCTGGGTTTCCGTGAGAATGCCGCGCAATATATTCATTTCCGCCCGACTAACCGAGCTACGACCGTACAAGCGGCGCAAACGCGCCATCAAGTGCCGTGGTTTTTCCGGATCGAGGAAGTCGATGGCCACCAGCGTCTGCTGCAGATGCTCATAGAACCGCTCCAACTCATCCATGGTCGCCAGCTCATCACTGCGCGGCGACGCCACTTCATCTTTCTCGACCTTGCTTGGCCGGCCTTCAGCCGCTAGCCAGGACATGCGCACCTCATAGGCCAGCACCTGCACCGCCGTCGCCAGGTTCAGAGAGCTGAACGCCGGGTCCGACGGAATGTGCACGTGAAAGTGACATCGCTGCAGCTCGTCATTGGTCAGCCCGGAGTCTTCGCGCCCGAAGACCAGGGCTATCTCGGCACCCTGCCCGGCCTCTTCGACTACCTTGACCCCGGACTCACGGGGATCCAGCAGCGGCCATGGAATACGCCGATCACGGGCACTGGTGCCGAACACCAAGGTGCACCCCACCAGGGCCTCTTCCAAATTGGCGACGACCTGGGCGTTTTCAAGGATATCGGTAGCACCCGAGGCGCGCGCATCGGCCTCGTGGTGAGGGAAGACCCGCGGCTCGACCAGCACCAGCCGCGACAAGCCCATGTTCTTCATGGCTCGCGCAGCCCCACCGATATTCCCGGGATGACTGGTATTAACCAGGACGACACGAATGTTCTGCAGCAAGGGAGGCGCTCTCGGACGGTGGAAAGGGGAGCAAATCTTACAGAGCATCGGAAAGTTAAGCTACGAAAGCGCACGCCGGCCTTCATCTGTAAAAGTTTTCTGCTAGAATGCCCGGCTTTCTTTAACAACCTTAGGTGACACATCCATGCAGCCAATGCTGAATATCGCGCTGCGCGCCGCCCGCAGCGCCAGTGAATTGATTTTCCGCTCCATCGAGCGCCTGGATACCATCAAGGTCGACGAAAAAGACGCCAAAGACTACGTATCCGAAGTTGATCGTGCCGCAGAGCAGAAGATCATCGACGCGCTGCGCAAAGCCTACCCAAACCACTCCATCCTCGGTGAAGAAACCGGCCTGCACGCCGGTAACGGCATCGAAGGCGAAGAGTACCTGTGGATCATCGATCCACTGGACGGCACCACCAACTTCCTGCGTGGCATTCCGCACTTCGCTGTCAGCATCGCCTGCAAATACCGTGGTCGCCTGGAACACGCCGTGGTCCTGGACCCGGTTCGCCAGGAAGAATTCACCGCCAGTCGTGGCCGTGGCGCCCAACTGAATGGTCGTCGCCTGCGCGTCAGCGGTCGCACCAGCCTCGATGGCGCCCTGCTGGGTACCGGCTTCCCATTCCGCGACGATCAGATGGACAACCTCGACAACTACCTGGGCATGTTCCGCGCCCTGGTTGGCCAGACTGCCGGCATCCGTCGCGCAGGCGCCGCCAGCCTGGACCTGGCCTACGTCGCTGCCGGTCGTTTCGATGCGTTCTGGGAGTCGGGCCTGTCCGAGTGGGACATGGCTGCAGGCGCCCTGCTGATCCAGGAAGCTGGCGGCCTGGTGAGCGACTTCACTGGCGGCCATGACTTCCTGGAAAAAGGCCATGTGGTTGCAGGCAACACCAAATGCTTCAAAGCGGTCCTGACCGCCATCCAGCCGCACCTGCCGGCTTCGCTGAAACGCTAAGCAACAGCGACAAAAAAAGCACCCCGAGGGGTGCTTTTTTTATGCCCGTAAAACACCAACCTGTAGGAGCCGACTTGCCGACGAAGACAATCTCAAGACCGACGATCGCCAGCAAGCTGGCTCCTACAGTGGAAGGTTATTGCCCGGGTTGATTTTCGTTCTGACCGAGGATCAGACGACCATCTTTATCCACTGGAATCTGATTGCCTGGATCACGATCCATCCGCACCTGGCCTTGCTTGCCGCCCAGGTCGTACTTCACGTCATAACCCACGACCTTGTCGCTGATGTCATTGACCGTGTTGCAGCGGGTTTGCGTGGTGGTGTACGTATCACGCTCCTGCATGCCTTCCTGCACTTTGTTACCGGCATAACCACCGCCGACCGCACCAGCCACCGTGGCGAGCTTCTTGCCATTGCCGCCGCCCACCATGTTGCCGAGCAGACCGCCGCCGACCGCACCGACCACCGTCCCCAGGATCTGATGCTCATCCTTGACCGGCTTCTGCCGAGTCACGGCGACATCCTTGCAGACTTCACGAGGGGTCTTGATCTGTTGTTTGACCGGCTGAACTGCCAGCACTTGCGCATACTCAGGGCCGCCTTTAACCAGGCTGTAGGTGGCAACAGCACCCCCGGCGGTGACACCGACAGCACCCAATACCGCACCCACCAGCAACGACTTGTTCATAGAACCTCCTGACCATCACAAGCGGGACACGCCCGCGCTTCTCCCAGCCTTGGAGCAACAAAAAAGGCGCGAGTTCAACACTCGCGCCTTTTTCGTCGACAACCGGAGAAGTAATGACCGTCAAGGACGCTCGTCGACTTCCTTCTCGGTGTTCACGGTAGGAATCAGATCCTCGCTGTTCAGGTTCAGCCAGATCAGCACCACGTTGGCGATGTAGATCGACGAGTAGGTACCCGCCAAAACACCGACAAACAGAGCGATGGAGAAGCCCCACAGGTTGTCGCCGCCGAAGAACAGCAGCGCAACGATCGCCAGCAGGGTGGAGATCGAGGTCGCCATGGTCCGCAGCAGGGTCTGGGTGGTCGAGATGTTGATGTTCTCGATCAAGCTGGCCTTGCGCAGTACACGGAAGTTCTCACGCACCCGGTCGAACACCACGATGGTGTCGTTGAGGGAGTAACCGATGATCGCCAGCACCGCCGCCAATACTGTCAGGTCGAAGGTGATCTGGAAGAACGAGAGGATACCCACCGTTACGATCACGTCGTGAATCAGCGAGACAATAGCCCCCACCGCGAACTTCCACTGGAAGCGGAACGCCAGGTAAATCAGGATGCCGCCCAGCGCCATAAGCATGCCGAGGCCGCCCTGGTCGCGCAGCTCTTCACCCACCTGCGGGCCGACAAACTCGACGCGCTTGACCTGAGCCGGGTTGTCACCGCCGACCTTCTGCAAGGCCTCGGCCACCTGGTGACCCAGTTGCGGGTCTTCGCCAGGCATGCGCACCAACAGATCGGTGGTAGCACCGAAGCTCTGCACGATGGCTTCGTGATAGCCGGCCTTGACCAGCTCGCTGCGCACCAGGGTGACGTCGGCCGGCTTCTCGTAGGTCAGCTCGATGAGCGTACCGCCGGTGAAGTCCAGGCCGTAGTTCAGACCCTTATGGAACCAGCTGAACAACGCCAGCAGGGTAAGAAACACAGTGACGCCGAACGCGAAGTTGCGCACGCCCATGAAGTTGATAGTACGTAACATGGCAGCCCCTTAAATCCACAACTTCTTGAAGTCACGACCGCCGAAGATCAGGTTGACCATCGCACGGGTCAGCCAGATGGCCGTGAACATCGAGGTAAAGATCCCGAGGGACATGGTCACCGCGAACCCTTTGACCGGGCCGGTGCCCATGGCAAAGAGGATCCCACCTACCAGCAGAGTGGTCAGGTTGGAGTCGAGAATCGCGGTGAATGCCCGGCCGAAACCTTCGTTGATTGCCCGCTGCACACTCATGCCAGCAGCGATCTCTTCACGTATCCGCGAGAAGATCAGCACGTTGGCGTCCACCGCCATACCCATGGTCAAGACGATACCGGCGATGCCTGGCAGGGTCAGTGTTGCCCCCAGCAGCGACATCAGGGCCAGCAGCAGCACCATGTTCAACGCCAGCGCCACGGTGGCGATCACGCCGAAGAAGCGGTAGATGGCGATGATGAACAGCGACACGAACAGCATGCCCCACAGCGACGCATCGATACCCTTAGTGATGTTGTCAGCACCCAGGCTCGGACCGATTGTGCGCTCTTCAGCGAAGTACATCGGCGCCGCCAGACCACCGGCACGCAGCAGCAGCGCCAGCTCGGAGGACTCGCCCTGGCCATTTAGACCGGTAATCCGGAACTGGCTGCCCAGCGGCGACTGGATGGTCGCCAGGCTGATGATTTTTTTCTCTTCCTTGAAGCTTTGCACCGCGACGTCTTTTTCGACGCCGTTGACCATTTGCTTGGCGTAGGTGGTGATCGGCTTCTGCTCGATGAAGATCACCGCCATGCTGCGGCCGACGTTGCTGCGAGTCGAACGACTCATCAGCTCACCACCGTGACCATCAAGCTTGATGTTCACCTGTGGACGGCCGTGCTCGTCGTAGCCCGCCTGGGCGTCGGTCACCTGGTCACCGGTGATGATCAGGCCACGCTCGATCTGCGCCGAAGGACGGTTGCCTTCACGGAATTCGAAGGTTTCGGAAGTAGCTTTCGAAGCGCCCGGCTCAGCGGCCAGACGGAACTCAAGGTTGGCCGTCTTACCCAGGATCCGCTTGGCTTCAGCAGTGTCCTGCACGCCCGGCAGCTCAACCACGATACGGTTGGCACCCTGACGCTGAACCAGAGGCTCGGCAACACCCAGCTCGTTGACGCGGTTACGCACCGTGGTCAAGTTCTGCTTGATGGAGTATTCACGGATTTCCGCCAGCTTGGCCGGGGTCATCGTCAGACGCAGCACCGCCTGACCATTGAGGTCGGCCGGCACGATATCGAAATCGGTGAAGTTCTTGCGAATCAGTGCACGGGCTTGTTCACGGCTGCCTTCATCACTGAAGCCCAGCTGGATCGCACCGTTGAGCTGCGGCAGGCTGCGATAGCGCAGACGCTCTTTGCGCAGCAGGCTCTTGACGTCGCCTTCGTAGACTTTCAGGCGTGCGTCGAGGGCTTTTTCCATGTCCACTTCCAGCAAGAAGTGCACACCACCCGACAAGTCCAGACCCAGTTTCATCGGATGCGCACCGAGGTTACGCAGCCACTGTGGTGTGGTTTGTGCCAGGTTCAAGGCTACAACATAATCGTCGCCCATGACCTTGCGTACAACGTCCTTGGCCGGCAGCTGGTCTTCCTGTTTGGTCAGACGCAGCAAGCCGCCCTTGCCATTGGCAGCAATCGAGGAAGCCTTGACGTTAATACCGGCATCGGCAAGCGCTTTGCTCGCACGATCCAGGTCCGCCTGGGTGACCTGCAATGCCGTGCTGGCACCGCTGACCTGAATCGCCGGGTCATCCGGGTATAGATTGGGAGCGGAATAAATAGAACCGATCGCCAGCACCGCCAGGATCAGTAGGTATTTCCACAGAGGGTATTTGTTCAGCATCACGCCGCCCGCTTATGACGCGGGGCGCCTTGCGCGCCCCGTCGATTGGTAAAAGATGAAACTTAGATCGCTTTCAGCGTGCCTTTTGGCAGCGTGGCGGCAATGGCGCCTTTCTGGAACTTCAGCTCTACGGAGTCCGATACTTCCAGAACCACGAAGTCGTCGGTCACTTTGTTGATCTTGCCGGCGATACCACCGGTGGTCACAACTTCGTCGCCTTTCTGCAAGCTGCCCAGCAGGTTCTTCTGCTCTTTAGCGCGCTTGGCCTGTGGACGCCAGATCATCAGATAGAAGATGACCAGGAAGCCGACCAGGAAAATCCACTCGAAACCAGTGCCAGCAGGACCGGCAGCAGCAGGTGCAGCGGCGTCCGCATACGCGGCAGGGATCAAAAAGCTCATTTATCACTCCGATAATTGCAAAATTAGTGGCTTAACGTCTTTAGTACTTAGTCTAAAGGCGGCACGGGTAACCCGCGTTTGGCATAGAAGGAATCGACAAAGGCGGCCAATGTACCTTGTTGAATAGCCTCGCGCAAACCAGCCATAAGGCGTTGGTAGTGACGCAAATTATGGATGGTATTGAGCATGCTCCCGAGCATTTCGCCGCACTTGTCCAGATGGTGCAGATAAGCGCGGGAGAAGTTCTGGCAGGTGTAGCAATCACAAGTAGGATCCAGGGGCGAATCATCATGGCGATGAAACGCATTACGGATCTTCAGCACGCCAGTATCGATGAACAGATGCCCATTGCGGGCATTGCGGGTTGGCATCACGCAATCGAACATGTCCACACCGCGGCGCACACCCTCAACCAGATCTTCCGGCTTGCCAACCCCCATAAGGTAACGAGGTTTGTCTGCTGGCATTTGGCCTGGCAGGTAGTCCAAGACCTTGATCATTTCATGCTTCGGCTCGCCCACCGACAGGCCGCCGATGGCCAGGCCGTCGAAGCCGATCTTATCGAGGCCTTCCAGGGAGCGCATACGCAAATCCTGGTGCATGCCGCCCTGGACGATGCCAAACAGCGCCGCGGTATTTTCACCGTGGGCATTCTTCGAGCGCTGAGCCCAGCGCAACGACAACTCCATGGAGATCCGCGCCACGTCTTCATCGGCCGGGTACGGGGTGCATTCGTCGAAGATCATCACAATGTCCGAACCCAGGTCGCGCTGCACCTGCATGGACTCTTCCGGCCCCATGAAAACCTTGGCGCCATCCACCGGCGAGGCGAAGGTCACGCCCTCCTCCTTGATCTTGCGCATGGCACCCAGGCTGAACACCTGGAAACCACCGGAGTCGGTCAGGATTGGGCCACTCCACTGCATGAAATCATGCAAGTCGCCGTGCTTCTTGATGACCTCGGTGCCTGGGCGCAGCCACAGGTGGAAGGTATTGCCCAGAATGATCTCGGCGCCGGTGGCGACGATATCCCGCGGCAGCATGCCCTTGACCGTGCCGTAGGTGCCGACCGGCATAAAGGCCGGCGTTTCCACCGTACCGCGAGGAAAGGTCAGGCGGCCGCGACGCGCCTTGCCATCGGTGGCAAGCAACTCGAACGACATACGACAGGTGCGACTCATACAGTGTCCTCTGGGCCGCGTGGCGCGGGATTACGGGTGATGAACATGGCATCACCGTAGCTGAAAAAGCGGTATTCCTGCTCGACGGCAGCCTTATAGGCGGCCATGGCTTCGGGGTAACCGGCGAAGGCGGAAACCAGCATCAACAGCGTGGACTCCGGCAAATGGAAATTGGTGACCAGGGCATCCACGACATGGAAGGGACGGCCCGGGTAGATAAAGATGTCGGTGTCGCCGCTGAAAGGCTTGAGCACCCCATCGCGAGCAGCGCTTTCCAGGGAACGCACGCTGGTGGTACCCACCGCGACGACACGCCCACCGCGCGCACGGCACGCAGCCACTGCATCCACCACCTCCTGGCCGACTTCCAGCCATTCGCTGTGCATGTGGTGTTCTTCGATGGTCTCGACCCGCACCGGCTGGAACGTACCAGCGCCGACGTGCAACGTCACAAACGCGGTCTCCACGCCTTTGGCGGCAATCGCCTCCAACAGCGGCTGATCGAAATGCAGGCCCGCCGTTGGTGCCGCCACGGCACCAAGACGCTGGGCGTACACCGTCTGATAGCGCTCGCGGTCGGCACCTTCATCGGGGCGGTCTATATAAGGAGGCAACGGCATGTGGCCGACACGATCCAGCAGCGGCAGCACCTCTTCGGCAAACCCCAGCTCGAACAACGTATCGTGCCGAGCCAGCATCTCAGCCTCACCGCCGCCATCGATAAGAATCTTTGACCCCGGCTTCGGTGACTTGCTGGAGCGCACATGGGCCAGCACACGATGGCTGTCCAGTACCCGCTCGACGAGGATTTCCAGCTTGCCGCCAGAGGCCTTTTGACCGAACAGCCGCGCCGGAATGACCCGGGTATTGTTGAACACCATCAAATCGCCCGGGCGCAAATGCTCGAGCAAATCAGTGAATTGACGGTGGGCCAGGGCGCCCGTAACCCCATCCAGGGTCAACAGACGGCTACCGCGACGCTCGGCCAAGGGATGGCGGGCGATCAGCGAATCAGGGAGCTCGAAGGTAAAGTCAGCAACGCGCATGATGGGGTTCGTCTAGCAGGGCCGGAAAGTTTAGCGGAATAAGTGAAAATTGACCATGAAAGTCGATTGACCAACGGCAACCTCATCTCTATACTTCGCCGCCATTGAGCCCTGATGGCGGAATTGGTAGACGCGGCGGATTCAAAATCCGTTTTCGCAAGAAGTGGGAGTTCGAGTCTCCCTCGGGGCACCAAGTACATATCTCAAGATGCTGCTCAATGCACCTTGAACCCAGAGAAACCGGCCATTGAGCCGGTTTTTTTGTATTCGCTTGTATAATCTTTAATCAGCATGAATCTTGTTGGCGTGTATGGGCTGGTGTATGTTCGGAAAAATCACGAACTTTCCCATACAAAACCATGAAGCGAATCGACATAAAGCGCCGGCCACTGGCCGACACAGTCCTGCTCTCACTCGAACCTGAAGCGAAGGAATACCGCGAAGCCTACGGCATCGATCGGCTGTCTTTTGTCGTTTCCCCCAATGGGCGTAAGCGCTGGGAAATGCGCCACAAGAAGGCCGATGGTAAGTGGACTTGGATGGGGCTGGGCGGCTACCCGGAGACCTCGGCAAAGCGTGCCCGCGAAAAGGCCCGGGAGATTGCCGACCTAGTTGAGGGCGGTATTGATCCGATCCAACACAAGCAATCGGCCAAGAAAGCCAACGAGATTGCCGCAGCCAACACTTTCCGGGCTGCCGCGAACGCTTGCTCGAGAAAAAGGAGAAGGACGGTCGCGCCGACTCTACGCTCGACAAGATCCGCACCTACTTGGAAAAGGACATTCTGCCAGCAATAGGCGACATGCAGCTCACGGAGATAACAAGGAAGGACTGCGCAGCCCTCCAGGCCAGCATCGAGGCCCGAGATGCTCACAACGTGGCCAAGAAGACCCGAGGCTGGCTCAAGAAGATATTCAGCCAGGCCATCGCCAGGGGCCTGTGCGAAAACAACCCAGCCTCAGAGCTCCTTGCCATCGCAGCAAAAGCGCCAGAAACAGAGCAGCATCCCCATCTGCTTGAGCACGAAATTCCCGCGTTCATGGTTGCAATGAAGGCCACCACCAGTCGCCTGATAGCACGCACAGCAGCATGGCTGACGATTTGGACGGCGAGCCGCCCCGGAGTGGTCAGATGGGCTGAATGGTCCGAGTTCGATCTCGACGCGGCCACCTGGATGATCCCGGCCAGCAAAATGAAGATGAAGCGCGACCACTACACCCCGCTCTGCTCCCAGGCAGTCCAAGCACTGCGCGAGCTGAAGGAACTGACAGGTCGGAGCAAATACCTGTTCCCTGGCACCGGCCCCAAAACACCAGTGATCAGTGAGAACACCATCAACTTGGTATTCGCAAAGGTCGGCTACAAAAGAAAGCTCGTAGGGCATGGTACGCGACACACGGCCAGTACCCTGTTGCGCGAGCATGAATGGGCAAAGGACCATGTTGAGGCCCAGCTTGCACACCTTGAGGATGGGATCAGCGGCGTTTATAACAAGGCCAGGTACATGCCTCAGCGCCGCCATATGATGCAATGGTATGCCGACTACCTTGAAGCTCTGGGCGACGGCATAACGGACAGTCAAAAAGAAATTTTTGCCGCATTAGTCAATGCGACACCAATTTAAAACTCATACGACAACGCGCTCGGACAACGGAATGAAAACAGACAACCCTGCGGCTAGAACCCTTAAAGTTTTGAGAAAACTACAGGAAACCCCTATGGCTGCATCCTGCAAGGATTCTTGGTGCGCAGCCCTTGGAATACCAACTGGAAATGACTCCAATCTACTTATGAAGCTCGGGGCATTTATGGCTAATCCGACCGAAGCGGTTCGGATAATGAATGAAAAGTTTCCAGCATTACGCTCCCAAACAGATGCCTGGCATTTAAAATTCATGTCAGGCATAACATGCCAACAACTAAACGCTCAACTAGCAACATTCTCTGCCAGCTACAGACCAGTTAACAATGACTTCTTAGAAGTTATGAACCACATGATTGGCACAGCATGCTACGACGTAATACCAGAACAAAAAATATCCGACTCGAGAGCAATGCTGTCGGAACTCATAGACAGCGTTTTGAGCAGTAACCTTGAAGAAAAAGTTAAGAACTATGTTGTAAAATCAATCCGCAGAATAATCTCGGCCTTGGAAGACTATGAAATAACAGGAAGCATCCCAGTAATTGAATCAATCGAAATCATGGCTGGCCATGTATTTACCAATGAACAGTTTAGAATATCCATGAATTCTGATATCGGTAATAAAATATTCGGGGTAATTGGTGCAATAGCTGATGCCATGGCTATTGCCGCTGGCGTACCACCAACCCTCTGGAAGCAAATTGGCTCATCCTTTGTGGGAAAACTCACAAGCGAATGAGCTCTGTCCTGAGGCGCATACCCAAATAAGATGCGTTATGCGCCTCATTGGCAAGCCGATACCGCGGCTACCAGCCCCCGCTCGTATCCGATCCGCTGCCGGCGCTCCACCAAAAGCGCACGCACCTTTAGCTCCAGGCTGTCGGTCTTGCATAGGCGGTCAGTTATATGCACTACTTACAAAGTGGGAATACACATTGGTGGAAACCAGCTTCCTTCAAGCTCAATATAGCGAAAAAGAGGCGATACCAGTGCATTGTACCCCCAATTCAAATCGCAAGCGTATATTTCAAAGCCAGGACTCCAAGCCCTTTTCATCCCATCCAACAACGCAAGATCCTTCTCGAAAAATTTGATACCCCTTTTTGCCAACTCTACATCACTCTTAAGGCCTGACACATACCGACTTAGTTTGATCACTTCCGCGTCAGCTATGCGCAAAGACGAATAAAACTTCTGCCCCTCCTCAATCGTATTTGAGTAAACCTCCCTACAATCACCAAATCCGAAGAGATACTCGCGGCGCTCCTTATCGCGACTGGCATATTCAACTGCGGCCTCCCAACCGCAAAGAGCACATTCAGCATTCTCCAATTTAATCTCTAGACTCTCAAGCCTAACCTTATAGGCGGCGATAATATCTCTACACTGACTTAAACTTTCGTCACAATCCGCTCCAACAAACGGTGCCCGTTGAAAAAACATCCCGCCTCCAAAAACATGTGAGACACATATAAATATTTACTAACATCTCAAGAATTCGACGCCAAGGCAGAACTGAACATTTTTACAGACGCCTGCCTCCCGTTTTATTGCTGAAAAGCTCCGTAGTCAAGGGGAACTCTTTCTCGCCAAAATTCGCACTGCGCTCCTCCTTAGCGGCATGCCTCAAGAGATGCGGCCATCTCCGTCTCATACCCAATCCGCTGCCTGCGTTCAGCGAGAAGCGCTCGCACCTTCACCTCCAAGCTATCAGTCTTTCGTAGATTGGCAGCGGCCCAAGGCGGCACCCCCACCTCTGGCGCCCGGCACGGCACTTGCACAGGTACCTCCACCCGCACGGTGCGTACCTCGGGCTCCCGGGCTGCGCACCCGAACAGGAACAACAAAAGCCCGGTCAGGAATAGCTTCTGGAATATTTTGCTGCGCGTTTTGTCGTTCACAACCCCAGTTCCTGATCAATGATCGATTCCGCCGCCGGCGCCGGATCACCGCCGGTACGCTCCTGCAGCAGGCGATTCGCCGCCGAGTAGTCGTGCCGGGCCAGCTCCTTAGCGTCGGCCTGGGCCTGGGCGGCGCGGCGCTCCCGTTCCTCGCCGGCCAGCACCAAGTCGACCAAGTTCCGGCCCTGCTCACCCGCCAGGGCTTCCAGGTTGTCGCGGCCAGCCTTTGCCGTGGCCAGATCCGTCTGGGCAGTGTCGAGCAACGGCCGGTAATGCCGCGAGGCCAGCCAGGCACCCAGGGAGGCGCCTGCAACCAACACCAAAACGACGACCAGCAGAATGCCAACCAACCGCCACGCCCCGGCGATCACTTCAAAGCCCTGCGCAGGCCTTCCTCGAACACGGCATCCGGGTAAGGGTTGCCGCCGTTTTCGTGCACGATGATCCCGACCATCACAGCTCGCAGGGTTGCCGGGTTCTTGATGTCGATCACATCGTTGGCCTTAACGCCCAGGCGCTTGGCGATGGCGGCGATATGAATCGCCCCGGGTTTCGTAG